>JASEHA010000263.1 GCA_030018795.1 bacterium | reverse complement strand
AGGATTTTACAGCATATGCCCATCTCTGCTTGCCTCTACTTGCCGATTTCAGGATAATATGAGCATTGTAACGGTAGACCTAAAAAAGATATTTGGAGAGACTGCTAAACTTGCTGAGTTGCCTAAATATATTGAAAATGCTCTAACATTAGCTGGTGAAGGAAATGAGGTAATATTGACTGGTCAGGCACCTGTCTGGTTGTATCTATCTATTGCACATGCCTTGCATGGCAAGGTTATGGGAAATTCCCAGGGATAAGGGAAGGAGGAAAAGAAATGTGGAAAATATGGGAAATATGGAAAAGAAGAGAAAAGAGTGAGGAGGTTTAGCATGAGCGGGAAAGAAAGAAACTCTCTTGTCAGGAAAATTTTATCCAAAGAGTTTGGAAAGGAGAATATAGGGGTAACATCTGAAAAAATAGAAAAAGGCACGGAACTCACAATATACAGTTGGTGTTATGTAAAAATTACCATTGATGATCCTTGCTCACATGAAATAGATAAAAATTATGGGCACATAAGGCAATGCTATGAATGCTTCTCTTGTGATGGTATCTGCAAGACAAATGGCATCATGTTGGGGAAAGAGCAACAGATAGCCAGAACAGCAGTAACGGCAAGACAAGCTGTTAAGAACGAGATGCAACAAAGGGTTCTTTCCCTATTAGATGGTGTGCCTTTTGGACAGCTTGTTGGAAGTAATGACAAGGATATTACAATAGTGTTATTGCACAGGAAACGAAAAATACCTGCGTCGTGCAGGTGAAGATTTGCTTAACAGCCGTAAATCCTGACCAATATGGCAGGTAGGCTAAAAAGGAGGTAAAGATGGAGAAAATCACAGTAATCGTAAAACACGATAAATTCTCAAAAATGGGAAACTGGGATGGAGCAAAAGAGCTTTTTCCCACAATCACTGTGAACCAAGAGACAGCAGAGGTTACAGTTACGTATTACTCTGTGGCAAATTCCTCAAGGGGACAGTGGGGTTGCACACATGAGCACACTGAGGAAATCAGTGAGGATGGGCAAACTGTGCGAATTTCAGGTATAACAGGATTAAGGAATGACAGAAGACAAACAGGCGGACGGCAAAATTTCTGCTACTTCGTTTTTAGAGGTGATACTAACCATCTCTATATACATAGAGCATCAGCCACAAAAGGCTGGCTAACATGCCCTGTGAATGATATTAAAAAAAGGCTCGTTAAAATGGGCATCGGTGCAACAACAAGAGTCGTCCAACAAGGTGATTTCTTACTAAAGCCTGCGAATGGTTCAGCTTACGAAGACAGTGAGTTCAGACATGAAACGACAGGAGCAGGACATCACCGTTTTGAGATGCCTGTATTGTATGCAACAGGGGAAAAGGGGAGGCAGTATAATATCACAGAACCTACGAAATTGATTCATACTGCAACTGATGGATTGCAACATCCTGATGTTACTGTCCCTGTTGGCATATGGATAGTAGGAACAACATCGAATGGGTTGTTCCATCTTGGGCAGAAAGATTAGGGAGTAAGGGTTTAATGCTAAATTAAAGGAGATATTAATTATGAATTTTACATGCAATGCAAAAGATTTATCGATAGTATTAAAAAACGCTATCAAGGCAAAAAGTTACGCCTCGATATTGGAATGTGCATATATCGATGCAGATATGACAAGAAATACTATCCGTGTGCTCTCCACCGATTTGGATACAAGCATTAGGATAGAGATACCAGCAACCATTCATGAGAATGGGAGCATGGCTATTCCAATAAAAGAAACAACAGAGCTCCTGTCAAACCTGTCAAAAATGAATGGTGATATTCAAATTGCCACCATTTCTGGAGAAAAGAATGTGGTTTCAGTTACCTCTGGAACATCTACCTTTTCTCTTGAATGCAAAAAGGCAGACGATTTTCCAGTATCCCCTATAGGGGACGATTATGAATATCTATTCACAATCCCAAGTAAACAGATTGAGATAATAGCAAAAACAGTGGGGTTAATGGTGGCAAAAGATGACTCTCAAGAAATACTGAAGAAAATAAACATCTTGTCCGATGACGGCAATATATCATTTGCCGCAACCGATGGCGAACATATACAGATAGCAACGGTGAAACCTCAGAATGTTATAGATAAGGATTTTTCCATCAGTGTTCGTCCTTCTGCCCTGAAACTGATAAAAAACCTTAACAGTAATAATATCCACCGACTTAATGATAGCAATATCCACTGCTGGCTACGCATACCAGTAGAAGAGAAAAAGGCAAATATTGTTTACTTTTCAACTGATGATGGAAATGTCATCTCTACGAGTATCCCTGATGGTAATTATCCCGCATATAGGAGTTTCCTCGTGGACTATATGATCCCAAATATTATCTACTCTACGAGTATCCCTGATGGTAATTGTCCCGCATATAGGAGTTTCCTCGTGGACTATATGATCCCAAATATTATCTACCAGATAGTGGTCAATCCTAAAGATTTGCTCTCTCTTTGTTGCGGTGATGATAAGTATTCCCTTACTTTTCATGCCGAAGAAGGGAGCAATCAATTGACAGTTTCATCAGACAACGGTGAGATGACTTTGCTTGGGGATACTGCTTGCAAAAGCAGCTTTTCCGCAGCATTCAGGAAAGACTCCATTAAGAAGATAGCAAAAAGCTTAGACATATCAAGGGTAACATCTGCTACCCTTCTATTTGCAGCAAAAAAGACATCGGTAATATTCATAGTTATCAAAATAGTTGAAGATGTCAAAAATTACTATCTTGTAGTTGAAAAATAGGGGATAGATAGCATCTATTCCCCAAAAGGAGAAGAAAATGAATAAAAGAACAATGCAGTCTCTGGGCATAACAGAATTAGAGCAAAAAATGTTGGCAGCCGTCCCACATCGATGGGTTGAGATTTGTGGCGGAGCAGTAGTCTTTTTTGTAAAAAATGGTAAAGCCTATTTTTTGGCGTATCCATTAGTTGTAATGATGGGAGATACTGCTGCTATGGCAAGATTCTGGGAAGAAGTGAGTAAATTGCCATTAGTAAAAAAGATTGAAAAAGGGTTTTTTACAGGTAATCCTATTATGATAGATGAATTAGCACAATGGAATTGGGAAAAGGAGGTATGATATGGGCAGCAGTTTCTACAAATTTTCAGATAGGCTTCAGAGGTTAAAACAAATAAGAAATACTTTTGTGGAAAATCATCAGTATAGGAACACTGATGATACAACCACAACACAAGTCAATGATCCCCCTCTGGCTCTGGACACACAGGGAAGAGTCTTCCCCGCGCGAGTGGGGGTGTTTCTCGATTACAATATCGCTCCTGGTCTTGCACCGTGTCTTCCCCGCGCGAGTGGGGGTGTTTCTACCAGACTGCAACTGGTGTTCAAATGAGGGTAGTCTTCCCCGCGCGAGTGGGGGTGTTTCCGTGTATAGCCGTTGGCTTGACCAGAAATGGTCGTCTTCCCCGCGC
>JASEHA010000262.1 GCA_030018795.1 bacterium | reverse complement strand
GATACGGACAAGCAGGTAATTAAACTGAATGAGTGGCAGCATATTGCAGTAACCCGACGAGTAATAGGCAATGATGTTACCATATCCATCTACTGGAACGGCACACTGATTAAGGAGGCAACAAACCCATGGGGGCTGGCAACTACTAATAACCAAGAGATGTGGATCAACAAGGACCCCTACATGGCTGCTTACACAAACCAGGGCCTGTTCAAGGGACTAATGGACGACCTTGTAATATACAACCGGGCCCTGTCGGCTGCAGAGGTTCAGACTCTGGTGCAAGAACCCTTCCCTTCCAAGACAAGTCCTGCCGACGATCTTGCACTTCACGCTGATACATCTGCATCAGACAACGGATGGGGTGGTGGAGCAAGCAAATCAGACCTCACTGATGGCATACGGACATACGATGGTGAATGGGCTCGTGGTCTTGCTTTCCTGAAAGGTTGGCATCAGGTTACGATAGATTTCGGTAAAACAATCACCTATGACAGGGTTACAGCCTGGTGGCACGCTGGTTCAGCAGAAAGTCCTTATTTCCCGCAAGCATATAGGATTGAAAACTGGAACGGTACGAGTTGGGTGGAAATTTTCTCCACAACAAATCCAGCCACCTGCCTCAAATATCCGAATGCTACACCAAATGTTGATTGGTGGTATTATTGGTCATCTCCCACAGAAAATACCTTCACGCCAGTTACAGGCAGCAAGGTCAGACTCTGGAGTTACCCAAAAGATGGCGAAGTTATGGCTGGTTACCATGTATGGCTTTATGAGGTGGAGGTATATAATGATGCTGGTTCTGTACCACTACTTGATGTTTCCACCACATCCCTGCCTTCTGGCACAGTAAATACCTCCTATCAATCTACCCTGACTGCTACAGGCGGCACACCACCTTACAAATGGTCATTCTCAGACAGCCTGCCTGCTGGATTAAGCCTTTCAGAAGGTGGCTTAATTTCAGGCACACCAATACAGTTGGGTAGTTTTACATTTACTGCACAAGTTACTGACTATGCAGGAATTAGTGTATCAAAGGAATTAAGCATCTATATCGCGGCTACCCCCATTACCCCAGTTTTTGTCTCCCCACAAGGAATCGGCTCTGAATTCTGGGTAGACATTCAAGCTGGAGATGAAGGAAGTCCGGTATCCAGCCTGATTGGTGTTGCCTTCAGACTCAACTATGATACCGCATTACTGGATGTTGTTGCTCCTTATGCAGCAAATATAGCAAATGGGGATTTGTTAGGTTCAGATGTGGTTTTCATGCCAAATGTAGATGATGATGCTGGCTATGTGGACATTGGTGTTTGCCGCAAAAATGATACTGTTGGCGTAACTGGCTATGGAACAATTGCCAGGATAAAATTCAGGGTAAATCCTGATGCTGTAGCTACAACCACCTGTTTTAGTATCTCTAACCTTGCCATAACAGGTGCCGCTGCCAGCAAGCTTTATCCACAAAAGGGCTGTCTTGCTATCGTAAAACTGCCAGAGACACCAACATTGATATCACCAGATGATGGCGTGCTGACTGTTAGCACTGCCCTTGATTATCAATGGAATACAGTAGATGGTGCTAATTACTATATCTTTGAGTTGAGCAATAATGCCAGCTTTTCATCAATAGGGTTTAGCGGCACAACTACCTTATCCATATATAATCCGGGTGTGTCTCTGCCGGATGACACCTATTACTGGCGGGTAAGAGCTGTTAATGATGCAGGTTTAATGGGTGCATGGAGCAATGTTCGGAGTGTGAGGGTAACAACAGTAGTGTTTAAGCCAATTGTTACCACCACTCAATTAGCTGGAGCAGATTTCTGGGTAGATGTTGATGCTACTAAAACAGTTAATGTTGTCCCAACCTACTATCCATTAAACAACCTGTTTGGTGTAAACTTCTCACTTTTCTATGATCGAGCAGACATCCTTGAGCCAATTGCTGTTGAAGCTGGAAGCTTTTTTGATCTCAGCGGAACAGCAACATTATTGCTCTGGAGTGTAGTCGAAAATACTGTCAGTGGACAGGGGAGAATAGATATTGCCATGACCCATAAAGCAGGTCATACTGGTGTATCTGGATATGGTCAGATAGTCAGGGTTAAGTTTAAGACAGCATCAGGCACTTCGGCTACCGGGATCAAGCTTCAAACCACTGATACAGGCTATCCCATTACTGCATATAATCCAGACTCTGACATCATCAACATTGCTGGTGCTTATAGCTTACTGGATATATCCAAACCAATAGATGTCTGGCCAGGTGATACCAATAACGATGGCAACGTAAATACTGCGGACATCTTCCCATTGGCTCTGTATTTTAACCAGACTGGTCCAGTAAGACCAACTGCTTCGCTCAGTTGGACAGGACAACCAATGCCTTGTCCATGGTCACCAATTGAGATGAGTTATGCTGATGCTAATGGGGATGGGATAATCAATGCTATGGATATTCTTGCTGTTGGTGTGAATTATGGAAAGACACATATAGTAAGCAGTGGCAGCGGTTTTGCACCAGCATTGTTGGATAAGGAAATCGACCATGTTAAATACCTTGAAGCATATCGAGCCATGTATCAGATGTTAGAGGCAAATGGTGTGCATATTCAGGGTGCTCCTGAATTAAAGCAGGCACTTGTTGCAGCCATTGAGACAGGTGTAATCAAGCAAGAGGTTGAGGCAAAGCCAGAAGAATCTATCTTACTGCAGAGTTACCCCAACCCATTCAATCCAGAGTGCTGGATACCGTTTGAGCTTTCAGAGAAGGCAAATGTAGTCATACGGATATACAACATCTCCGGACAGCTTGTAAAGACACTGGATCTTGGTGAAAAGGAAGCAGGCAACTACACCATCCAATCACGAGCCGCATACTGGAACGGAAGGAACGACGAGGGCGATGAAATAGCCTCTGGCGTGTATTTCTACCAGATGCAGACAGGTAGTAAGGTGATGACCAAACGGGCGGTAGTGCTAAAATAAGTGAAAAGTGAAGAGTGAAAAACTATTGCAACCTATATATGGATAGGTAGATAGGCTGAAGGCTGTTAGTCAAGGACTAACATCCTTCAGTTGTAGGATGGGTGCTAACCCATCTATTCTCATATTATTTCACTACAGAGAACACAGAGGACGCAGAGTTTGCAGAGAAATTTATTCCTTCTCTGCGTTCTCCGCGTCTCTGCGTAAACCATCTGGAGGTGTATGATGCAAAACAAAGTATGGCTATGTATGATCATTCTTACCGTTACATCTGGTATGTGTGAGGCAAGGCCTGATACTGGGGGTGAGTTTCTTACCTTTGGTGTTGGGGCAAGGGCTGCTGGTATGGGTGAGGCATTTACTGCTGTTGCCGATGACTCAAGTGCAGTCTATTGGAATCCAGCCGGGATTGCCTGCCAGCCACAAGAATCAGTAACCCTGATGCATAATAATCTTTACCCGGATATATACAATGACATATACTATGATG
>JASEHA010000261.1 GCA_030018795.1 bacterium | reverse complement strand
ACTGTTTCACTGCTAAAGTGCCAATGGTGGCAAAAAACTTGGAAACATCGAGTATCACAATCCTTTTTTGCATTTTCTACTCGACAATTTTCTCCTGCCACTCCTCTCAACCAATTCGGAATCAACAAGTCACGATTCAAATCACAATTTATGCCAGTGATGAGTATAAATTCTGATTCTTTCCTGCCTACGCAGTATTCAGCTCATTCACAAAAATTCCCTACATCCACACCGTCTGTGTCCGTTCTGCTCCCACAGACACAAGATCAATCCTGGTCTCGGTTAGGTCACTAATCCTTTTCAGGTAATCCTTTGCCTGAGATGGAAATTCATCAAAAGACCTGACACCAGAGATATCCTGCATCCATCCTGGCAGCTCTTCATACACAAGTTCACAACCATTCAAGACAGTTAAGTCGTGAGAGAATTCCTTTAGAGTCTGCCCCTTATATTTATAGCCAACACCTATCTTTATTGTTTCAAGATGAGAAAGGACATCAAGTTTAGTGATGGCAAGGCTATCAAAGCCATTGATTCTGGCAGAATATCTTAAGGCAACCGCATCAAACCAGCCGCATCGTCTGGGTCTTCCAGTTGTCGCACCATACTCATTCCCTTTTTTTCTCACCTCTTCTCCAAACTCTCCATGCAGCTCTGTTGGGAATGGTCCCTCTCCAACCCTGGTAGAATAAGCCTTTGTTATCCCTATTATTTTATCTATTTTGTTGGGTGGAATCCCTGTACCTGTACATACCCCGCCAACCGAAGCATTGGATGATGTTACAAATGGATAGGTGCCATAATCAATATCAAGGAGCGTCCCCTGTGCCCCTTCAAAAAGAAGTTTTTTGTTATTCTTTAATGCTTCGAAAAGGAAAAGAGAGGTATCCTTGATATACTCTTTAAGTATCTCGCTAAACATAAGATATTCCTCAAGAATCTGGTCGTAATCAAATATATTCCCCAGGATATAAGATTTCATTTTCAGGTTTCTTTTCAGCTTTTCCTTAAATACATCTGCATTCAATAGGTCAATTGCCCGTATCCCATGCCGTCCAATCTTATCTTCATAAGCAGGACCTACCCCGCGCATAGTTGTCCCTATCTTATATTCTTTTTCAGAAGCAGAGTCAATATAAAGGTGATAAGGCATAATCAGATGAGTCATTTCACTGATATATACCCTGCCGGCAACATTAACACCATTTACCTTGAGATATTCCAGCTCTCTCAAGAATGCCTCAGGATTAAGGACAACCCCGTGACCAATAACACAAACCTTATCCTCTCTAAGGATACCAGACGGAATCAAATGGAGGATAAACTCTTTTTCATCAATAACAATGGTATGCCCGGCATTATTCCCCCCTTGATACCGAACAATAATATCTGCTTCCTGAGCAAAGATATCGATAATCTTCCCCTTGCCCTCATCACCCCATTGGGCACCAATAATAACTGTACTTGACATTGCAACTCCTTTCTGGAACCAATAAGCTCCGATTAAATAAGTGAATAGTGAAAAACTAAAAGTGAAAAGTTAAGGTTTTTCACTCTTCACTTTTAGTTTTTTCCATTTCTCCCTCAAATGCTGCTTTTACCCTTATAAGGTAATTCTGTGCTGTATTAAGAATCAGGGTTGCTTTTTTTTTGTCAACAATACCTGGTTTTTGAGAATAAAGTTTTTCTGAGACAATCGGAATCCTGTGCACTTGACCAACCCCTGTTCTTCCGGTATGAATAAATTTCATACCCTCTATCTCATGCTCTCGAAGCTCTACGAAATTAACCAGATACTTAGCTGCTTGAGCAAGATGATGAATGGCTGAATACGCATTCACAAAAACCTCATCATAATTCCCACCCTGAAAAGATTCCCTTGCTATCGTTAATCTCCGTTCAGCTGCATCAATCCGCTTACCTGCACCCTGCTCCAATTCTAAACGAGAAAACCTGATGTCTGGATGCTTAGAATAGGCATGGGCTGCCTGTTTCTGGGTAATTGTTGGGACATGCTCTTTTTGAAAAAGCTCAGGATACCTTTGTTCACACCTTTCCACCATAAGCCCTACCTGTTGGCTTAAGAATTCGATCATGGTCACATCTGAAATAAATCCTAATTCTACCAGGACACGACCAAGCCTTTTGCCTTCCTTATCTTGTATCCTTAATGCCTTTTGCAGCTGCTCATCAGTAATCTTCCCTGACTCAACAAGCATTTGCCCGATTTGCTTTTCAATCATCAGCATCCTCCACTAAAACATCTTTAATGCCTGAAACCGTCCCCCTTTTAATGCACTAACAAGACTATCTTCATCCTTAATCTCTTTATCGAAAAATGTTGCATACTTTCCTATCTGAAGAGCTGTATGGGCATCACTTCCACCTACACCTGGAAGACATAATTTGAGACTTGCCAGCCATGATAAGATATTCATCTCCTCTGAAGAATTCCCATTTAGCACCTCAATAGCATCGATACCTTTTATTTCATAGAGTTTATTCCCAATACTTGGTGCACCACTGCGAAATGGGTGAGCGGCAATAACCACCCCTCCCATGCTGTGTATCCATGGGATAAGCTCTGCCAATGGTATGCCTTCCCTACAAAATTCTGAAAATCCAAAGGTAATCACATCACCTTCAAGGCATCTGATCTCCATTCCGCCAAGGATTAAAAGATTATGCTCAGCTGCCCGTTCCTTAGCGATTTCTATTGCCTTACGACTATGATGGTCAGTAATACACACACCATCTAATTTTACCCTTTTTGCCATCTTAATAATATCATCTATCTCTATAACACTACACGGAGACCCAAGTACTGTATGCACATGCATATCTATTAACATCTTCACCCTGCCATCTGATTTACCTTAAATATCATCGAGAATGCGAATTCATCCCTTGCAATGCCTTATCAACCGCTTCCCTTGCATTTGTCACCCTGATAATTTCATCTTTATGGTCAATGGAAGCGGTACTATTCATTTTCCATGTATTTAATCCAATAACCCTTATCCCGTTCTTGAGGGCAAAGGCTATTTCGCTAAGCGTTCCATACCCGCCCTCAATAGCAATTACTGATAGGCATGATTTAACCACCAGAACATTCCTTGCCTCACCCAACCCTGTGGCTATCACAATATCAACATAAGGATTTGCTGCACCATTATCTGCACCAGGTAGTATCCCAATCGTTATCCCGCCAGCACTTTTTGCCCCGCGGCATGCCTCTTCCATCACCCCGCCAAGCCCGCCGCATACCAGAACACAGCCTGTCTCTGCTATTTCCTTTCCAACCTCAAAGGCTAACCTTTTGCCATCAATGCTTGGCAAGGAATCACCAATTATGCCAATCTGCAGCATATCATGCCACCATCCTAATAAGGTGTTTAGGCTGAAAGCTGAAGACTGTTAGGCAGGAAAAGGTGTATAACCTATCAGCCAAAAGCTTCAGCTTTCTCTTGTTACTCGATGTTCAAGTTTTTTAACCTACGATAGTCAAATTTTTTAATAGA
>JASEHA010000260.1 GCA_030018795.1 bacterium | reverse complement strand
TGGGCAATTCTATGAGGATTGTGTGATTTGAATTTTGCTTTATCGAATATTCAGGGCAACCTCACAAATAACTTGACTACTATCTATAATTATAGTATAATTATTGCTGCTGGAGACAAATTATGTATGAGCAAACAATAACATTAGCCAATGCAGAAGAGGCTTTGGGTCTGTTTGGACAACAGGATGTTAACCTGAGACTGATTCGGGATGAATTCAGGGATGTGACACTGATCCCCCGCGGGACAGAGCTTATTATCCATGGCGAACACCCGCGTGTGGATACAGTGAAGAAACTGATTGATGACCTTATATCTATCCTGCATTCCGGGCATGTTGTCCGCATCCCGGAGATAAAGTATGCCCTTAAGATGATTTCTCAAAATCGGGAGGTAAATTTACCTGGCTTATTCAAAGAGGTAATTTGTGTCTCTGAACGAGGACGGATAATCAAGCCAAAAACCATGGGGCAAAAAAGATACATAGAATCTATTAAAACCAATGATATTGTCTTTGGGATTGGGCCAGCTGGAACAGGAAAAACATATCTGGCTGTAGCCATGGCTGTATCTGAATTAATAAGAAAAAAGGTGGTCAGGATAATCCTGACCCGTCCGGCTATAGAGGCTGGAGAAAGGCTTGGATTCTTGCCTGGTGACCTGCAGGAGAAGATTGATCCCTATCTTCGTCCATTGTACGATGCCCTTTATGATATGATGGGCATTGAAAGAGTTCAGCATTTGCTTTCTGAGGGTATCATTGAGGTTGCCCCTTTAGCCTTTATGCGGGGGCGAACCCTGAACGATGCCTTTATCATCCTGGATGAGGCGCAAAACACTACTTCAGAACAGATGAAGATGTTCTTGACCCGCCTTGGCTTTGATTCAAAAACCATCATTACCGGTGATGTTACCCAGATAGACCTGCCAAAGAATACAACCTCTGGATTGGTTGAGGTGCAGTCTGTGATAAAAAATATCCCTGGTATAGAATTTGTTTATTTTACTGAGTGTGATGTTGTCAGGCATGAGCTGGTGTCAGAGGTAATAAAGGCGTATGAGGCTTATAAAAGACGAGATAATTCTGTTATGGAGTAATTTATGCCAAGGAAACTTCTTAAGGGATTTCCAATAATAGAGAAAACACGGTATAATTTCCGGATAAGCAGATTCTTTTTGCTGTTAGGCTTTCTTCTTGGGTTAACATTACTGCTTTCTCCAACATCAATCCTGCCTCAATACCCAAAGGAGGGTGAGTTCAGTCAGGAAAATATTAAGTCACCTTATGCCTTTTATTATGAGGACAGGAATGCAACTATCCTGAAACAAAAGGAGGCAGCATCTTGTGCCATGCCTGTCTATTCCCTTGACATTAGTATGGTGACCGGGATACTCAAGGAGACGGCTGAATTTTTCGCTATTGTAGAAAAAATAAAGCAAGATGAGTCAATCAATCTATCACAAGCAGTTTTGATGGTGAATGAAAAGATTAAAGATTTGAACATATCGGATAAATCATTGCGGGCAATTATTCGCTATCCAAGACTTTTTGAGATGGAATCAGATGTTTGCGGGATATTGCGTGCTGCCCTTGAACAAGGGGTTACATCTGCTTCTGATGGAAGGATAACAGGGCTTGTGTCCGAAAATATCCTGCTTCAGGTTATTTCATCCTCTGGTGTGTCTGAAAAAACAATACCAAAAGAGGAGTTCTTCGCTTTTTTATTCATGGATAAGATTAACAGCCTTGATTATTTTTCTGCATTATACCCGAAGCTGCTATCCTCTGAGGGTGTTCATCAATATGTATTTGAGATACTGATGCATTATTTGAAGCCTAATCTTGCATTTAATCAGAAGGCTACAGAGAAAAATATAAAAGAGACAATAAAAAATGTCCCATCTGTAATGATCCATGTAGAAAAAGGGGAAAAAATAGTCGGAGATGGGGAAAGGGTAGACAGGGTAACTGCCATAAAACTAAAGGAATTAAGCAAGCATTATACTACAACCAATACCAATACCCTGCTTGGATTTCTGGTACTGCTTTATAGCCTGATTATTCTGGGAACAGGTTATATCTATAAATATCAGGCTGATCTGGTTTCAACCAAAAATTTATTGATGCTTGGGGTAATCATTCTTATGTCCGGGGCATTGGGCAAGCTAATGCTTCATTTTGATCTGCCAATATATGCCATACCCATGGCATCTGTTTCTATCATTCTATCCATCTTGTTTAATGAAGAGCTGGCTGTATTTGTTACCCTGTTCTTGAGTATTTTAATGGGATTTTTGATTGGTGCAAGGTTTGAGTTTGTTCTTTTCTTCTTAGCTGGTGGACTGAGTGCTATATATACCATTTCCTCATCATCAAGGATGCTCAGGGATATTTTACGGCTGGGGATTATTATTGCCATGTCCAATGCTATTATTATTATTGGCTATGGTATTGTAAAACAGCATGTTATTGACCTTGGACACGATATTTTCTGGGGTTGTCTGGTTAATGCAGGCGTATCTACCATGCTGGCTATCATAGGGATTTTATACTTAGAGAAATTGTTCAATGTTACAACGAATTTCCAATTGTTTGAGCTTTCAGATGTAAATACTCCTCTCATGAAAAAGCTCTTGCTTGAGGCACCCGGAACATATCACCATTGTCTATTAGTTGGAAATATGGCTGAATCAGCAGCGATAGAGGTAAAGGCTAATCCTATCCTTTGCCGTGTTGGCGGGTATTATCATGATATTGGCAAGATAATCCGTCCCACATACTTTGCGGAAAACCAGATAGGTGAGAATAAACATGATGATATAAATCCAAGTTTGAGTGCCTCTGTTATAAAATCACATATAAAAGATGGTGTAGAGATAGCCCGAGAATACCACTTGCCATCAAAGGTAATGGATATTATTCAGCAGCATCACGGGACAACATTGTTAACATGCTTTTATCAGGCACAAAAACAAAGGCAGGAGGAGGATGTAAGCACCAGTGAATTCAAGTATCCAGGTCCAAAACCACAGCATAAAGAGGCAGCCATTGTTATGCTGGCTGACTCTGTGGAGGCAGCCTCAAGAAGCCTGCCCAAGCTAACAGCTGCAAGGATTGAAGAAATGGTGAAAAAGGTTATTGATAATTATTTCACAGATGGTGAGTTTGATGAATGTGACCTTACCCTTAAAGAATTGACCCGAATAGGAAATATCCTCACCAGACTCCTGACAACCATGTATCATTCAAGGATTGAATATCCTGAGCTGGAAGGGCATGAAATAGTGGGTAAATAGGACATTTGAGTCTTATTTTCCTGATATTTAGAAAGCAGTTATACAGATAATAAATAAGGAGAAACTGAAATGGTTCTTTAACTCGATGTTTCCAAGTTTTTTGCCACCATTGGCATTTTAGCAGTAAAACAGTCTTGCGGTATCTCCTACCTGTCAAGTAATAGAGACGTCAGACTGTGCAAAAACTCGATTTTACAAGGCTTGTCATGCAATATAAGGTAGCAGGCAATCTTGC
>JASEHA010000025.1 GCA_030018795.1 bacterium | reverse complement strand
GAATTTTTCAGGCAGTCTTTCATTGCTTGAGCTGGCTGCATTGATCTCAAAGGCAGACTTATTTATAAGCGGAGATACAGGTCCATTGCACATAGCCACAGCTGTTGGCACCCCTGTTGCAGCCATATTCGGCCCAAGCTTGTGGGAACAAACAGGACCATTTGCTCCTGATGATAAGAAATTGCTTATCAGAAAATCAATATCCTGCAGCCCATGCTGGGGGACAGAAAGAAGAAAAAGGTGTAAAGAAAATCTTTGCCTGCAAAATCTTACCTATGAAGAGGTGCGAGACGCAATAATAAATAAGTATGGCAATAATTGTCAATTTCTTTAAATTTAATAGCTCAATTTATCTGAGCATACCCGGCTCAATTTAAGTGAGCGGAGCCATGATGGCTATACGTGAACAGTTACTTAAAATAATCAAATATCTGTCCAAAATGAATCCCAGCAATATGTTTATCCTTCCATCCCTGATAGATGGATTTTTTACCCTCTGTAAGATGATGGGAGGCAATGCCATGTTCTATGGAAAGTGTAGCCTCCATGTAGGCTGCCAGGCAGTCACAAGCCTTAATAATTTCACCATCAACAGGGGAATATTTATCATGATTAAAACGGCTATTTATTTCTTCAGAAGAAACGTTTATAACCTTATTGGGATAGACACAAGGGTCTACCCCAACTGCATCTGCATTCAACACCCGGCTCTTAAACGGCTCAATGATAAGATACCGTATCTCATCATGCCATAAGGGAGGAAGAAGTGGAAAAATCTTTTCATCCAATTGTTCTTGCTCATATTTACTGAGAATTTCCTCTAATCCTTTGACCGATCTTTTAACTGGCGAGACAATATCACGGGTAAGTGCTTCTGGCAAGTCATGGAATAGTGCTGTCAGATAGTTATTATACAGCCGTTTATCACAGGCATCTATCTCAATAGAGCATAAATAAGAAAACATAGCTACAATGAGCATATGCCCTAATACCGATGTTTTGGGCACTCTTTGTGCTTGTGCCCATCTTTGTTGGAACCTGAGTGTCCCGCAGATATCAAGGAAACCATATATGTTCTTATCATACACCCATTTTTGAACACCTATCAGGTCGTCATGCTGTGCTATCTCATTCTCAATGGCTCTTTTTGTCTCCTCAATACCAAGGGAACGAGGACTCATGTTATAGATAATTCCAAACTCCCAGCTTGTAGCCAGATAATGCGATGCCTTTAATATTTTTTTCTCTATCATTGCATATTCTTTATCAAAGAGATACTGTTCAAACCGTTTGACAAAATCTCCCTTTATCTCATGAGTACTATCCTTAAGCTGATCAAGAACCCAGCGGTTTATCTCGTCCCCTTTTTCAGCTATTATCTTATGGAACACAGGGGGCTTTATATCTGTAATAATAATCCGCTGCAAGAATTCAAAGATACCACCCTCAATAAGAAGCCTCCAGTTGATAGGAATGTTTTTCACGGTTTCCTCAAACCTTCCCAACACAAAGGCAATGATCATCTTATGAGCCTGTTTATCAAGCTCAGTTAACTCTACAGGTCGAATATGGTCATTCCATCTTTGCATACTTGCCGCATCATAAAATGTTCGAAGAATAGCTTCTCTAATCATAGTGAACTAATTATAGCATGATTAGCGATAAAGTGCAAGAAAAAAGGCAATGTCCCTTATTTTTTGCTTGACAACATCTCTCGGATTAGGTTATAATTATAGTAATTATCCAGCTTGTGGCTTATGGAGAAAAAATGTTCAAGCTGGAAACTTGAGTTACATTTTGAAAGAAGGGGAATTAAAGGGATGAAAAAATATACTGTAGCGGTTGTTGGTGCAGCAGGTGCTGTGGGACAGGTAATGAGAGAGGTATTGATTGAGCGAAACTTTCCTGTAAAGAAGGTAAGATTTTTTGGGTATAGACGAGAAGGAATAGAGCTGGATTTTAAGGGTGAAAAAGTAGTGGTTGAAAGATTGCAGGAAGGGTGTTTTAAGGGGATTGACATTGCCCTGTTTTCTGCCGGGGCAAGCGTAAGCAGGGAATGGGCACCAAAAGCAGCTAAGGATGGGTGTATCGTTATTGATAACAGCAGTGCCTTCAGAATGGATATTGATGTACCCCTGGTTGTGCCAGAGGTAAATCCCCATGCTGTGGCAGATCATAAGGGTATTATTGCCAACCCAAATTGTTCAACCATTCAGATGGTTGTGGCCTTAAATCCGCTTCATAAGGAGGCAAGGATTAAAAGGATTGTGGTCTCTACCTATCAATCGGTTTCAGGCACAGGCTCAATGGCTATAGAGGAATTAATCCATCAGTCCAGAGCTGTGCTGGATAAGAAAGAGGTTGTAAAAAAGGTGTATCCTCATCAGATTGCCTTTAATTGCCTGCCTCATATTGATGTATTTCTTGACAATGGCTATACCAAAGAAGAGATAAAGATGGTAAACGAAACAAAGAAGATTATGGAGTCACCAGAGATTGAGGTAACAGCCACTACAGTGCGTGTTCCTGTTCTCAGGTCTCATTCAGAATCTGTAAATATTGAAACTGAAAAGAAATTGACTCCAGAAAGGGCAAGGGAGATATTATCCAGATCACCGGGCGTAATAGTTGTTGATGACCCTGCCAATAATAAGTATCCATTAGCCATTGATGCTGCAAACAGGGATGAAACCTTTGTCGGCAGAATACGGGAGGATTTCTCTATTCCCTGTGGGTTGAATATGTGGATTGTATCGGATAATCTGCGTAAAGGAGCTGCATCTAATGCGGTTCAGATTGCTGAGATATTGGTGGAAAAAGGATTGGTATAAGTAACTCAAGCTTCCAGCTTGAGGATTACAGACACAAGCAGGGATGCTTGTGTTACATACAATGATGAGAAAGGAGGAATTAAAGCATGGAAGGATTGAGACAGATAGCAGATGGTATTGATGACCTGTATCTAAAAAAGATTGCTATGCGAGAGGTCATCTTTATTGAAGAAAGTATGATAAAATGGCAAACAAGGGTCGAGGAGATGAAAAAAAATGGCTGGTGTTACATGGATGATAAAAAGGAGTTAGCCAGCCTTATCATGAAGGAATCAGAAGAGACACAAAAGGAATTAAATTGCATTGATTTTTGGGTAGAGAGATGGAAGGATGATCAAGTTCACCAAAGGCTCCAAGAGATAAACAAATCCCTTCTTCAACGAAAGGATAGACAAATAAAGATTACACGATTTTTTGTCATATCAAAAGAAACCTTTGCCCGGGATAAGATCAAGGAGATAATCCGATCTCAACGAAGAGAATTGATTTGTGAATCCAATCGAGCTGAATTGGTAGTTATTCTCAGGCATGAATTCAAGGAATGGCAGCCTGAGCTATGCAAAAAATTACAACATTTTACTGTCTTTGATGACAGCTTGGTGGTGCTGGAGATGACAGACCAGTTTGGTGAAACAACCGGTACTGGACCAATAATTGGCCGCAAGATCACTGTCACAGAAGAAGAGAAACGAGAAAAAGGTATTCAGGGTGATGTAAATACATACTTAGAAACCATTAGTGCCTTAAAAGAATTTGCTACCCAGAGGCATCCTTCAATCTTGAGGATTGTATGATTGGCAGCATTAGGGATATTTAGGATGTGCAGACATGGGATTCGATGGGAAACTGATTGCAACGGGTAGGAAGGGCACCAGTCACCATGACACCGTGAGAAACTGATATTTGATGAAAAAAGATTACGACTGACTGGTGCTCTGGATTGTGTACTACTTGATGCGTTCAATTCGTAATGGAAGAGAGCAATGCATAATGGAAAAAGCTGTTATTTGTTGATTCCGAATTGGTTGAGAAAAGTGGTAGAAGGAAATTGTCGAGCAAGAAGGCGAGAAAATGGGATTCGATGAAAAACGATTGCAACGTCTTTCATGTCTCTTATTGTGTACTACTTGATGCATTCAATTCGTAATGTGGAGGATTGAGTGAAACTTCGTTTCACTCATCTATTTTTGACTGAAAGAATCGTAGGTTAAAAAACTTGAACATCGAGTCTTACGGAGTTTTGCTAACTCTGTTTCTAATTCGATAATATGTTTTTGCAGTTCTACAGTTACTGTTTGTAGTTCTACACAAGTCATTCCCTCTCCTGTGTATGTTTATCATCTTTCTCCATCTCTTGAATCTCATCATCCAATACCTCTGGATTACCACTAAGTTCCTTTGCCTTGTTTCGCAGACGGGCAGCATCATCGTTCTTCCCTATTGCCTGGTAAACATCGGCTAAATGTCCAGCAACAACAGGGTCATTACTCATCAATTTATAGGCACGTTCCAGATTCTTTAAGGCAGCATCCATATTATTCTGTTGATAATATGCCCAGCCAAGGCTATCGAGAAATGCACCATTTTCAGGCTCTATCTCTAATGCCTTATGAATAAGCCTGACAGCATCGTCTAACCGTATCTTTCTTTCTGCATACATGTAGCCAATATAATTATAGGCATTGGCGTGTTTGGGATTAATCTTGATACATTTATAAAAGCAATCTGCTGATTTATTTATATGTTTCAGCCGTTCATTTGCCATGCCCATCCGATACCATGCCTCTTGATTATCAGGATAATGCCAGAGGATACGGCGATATATTTCTATTGCCTTTTCATATTGTTTATTCTGAAGATATATCAGCCCAAGCAGTAGAGGTATCTCCATGGTTTGATTAGATGAGAAAAGATTTATCGATTTATTGAGGATACTTGCAGCCTCTTCTGTTTTTTTCTGATAAAGATAAATATAGGCTAATTGAATATATGCCTGAGATATGTTTTTTTCTAAGCTAATGGCAGCCTTAAGCTCTTTTGACGCCTCATCAAGCATCTTCTTTTTTTTATAAGCAGTCCCTAAGATAAAATGGGTTACTGCATCACCAGGTTCTATCCTTAAAAGATTAATTGCCTGTTCAATAACCGCATCTGTATTGTTCTCTCCAAAGTAAAGCAAAAGTAGTTTTTTTCTTCCCTGGACATGGGTTGGCAACAGGTCTAATCCTTTATGATAATATTCCTTTGCTTTTTGATTATCCCCTTGAAACTCATAGATAGAGGCAAGGGTTAAAAACACACCGCCCTCCTCTGGATTTAACAATATTACCTTTTCTAAGAGGCCAATAGACTCAGCATACCGCTCATGATCAATACATATGTCTGCTAATTCAAGATAGGCAGAGATATTTGAGGGATAAAGCTCCATTACCTTTTTATAATTATTAGTAGCTGAATCAATATTTCCATTCATCGCATAGCTTCTGGCAAGCAGATAAACAGCCGAAACATTCTCAGGCTCAAGTGCTACAACCTGTTCAATCTCTGCTACTGCCTTCTCAAACGCCTTTTGCTGATAATAAATATTCCCAAGGATAAAATGGCTTATGATAGATTTTGGATCAAGTGATATGGCTTGTGCAGCATATGCCTGTGCCTTTTCATGTTTACCAAGGGCAAAATAGACATTAGCGATACTGGCCTTGATTACAGGGTTTGGAGATATTTTGTCAATGAGCAGATATTCCTTAAGTGCTTGTTCATAAAGCCCCTTTTCTTCATAAACAGAGCCTATGGTATATATGGAATATATATCTGATTCTGTAATTTTAGGCTCAAGATGGATACATCCTGAAGAAATTAAGCATATAGTGATAAAAAAAACAATTGTTTTCATGTTTAACTACCTATGATATGCAGGGGCGTATGTAATACGCCCCTGCCAAATAATTACCTTTATTTCAAGCAATCTTCTCTCCAACAGCAGGTTTCCTGATCACACTCATTATTTACAGCAGTTCCAAAACAATCAAAATTACCTTCGCTCACTTGAATCTCCCTAATAATGTCTTCCTTTTTCATCTTGCCGCATACTATCCCCAGTCCTTTTGCCTTACCCTTGATTTCATCCAATTTCATTTAACTGACCTCCTTATATCTTTTGGTTAGATTGTTTAAGTAAAGACTGCAGGCTGTTAGGTTCATAGTTCCTTCTTACCTAACAGTCTTTTAGCCTATCCACCTGAATAATAGTGTATCATAATTGTTTCTCGTTTGCAAGCATTTTTTTGTAACCGTTCACAGTCTCCGTTTACAAGGGCACCACTTAGGCATAAGCCACTTCTCTTTTTGGAGTTAGATCGATGTTGTCGATCATTGGAAAATGATCATTATGTCGCAGTTTCACAATTATCCATCCCTCTAAAGCAGAATAAAGCTCCTCCTGACATTTATGAAGACTTTCTCCAAACGCGACTACACCTATGCAAGGTGGTATCTTACCAAAATATGTGCCATCTTCCAATTTCTCATATACTGCTTTACTCATCGCACAATTTAAATATTCTTGTAACATTGATTCTTTTCTCCTTAATTATTACCCACATTATATTCTTTGACTGGGTATAAGACAACCAATCTGATTTAGTGTCAAAAATCTACTACCTTTTTAAGATTGAAATTATTTTTGCCCTGCAGCAGATACCCCTTTTTATGAAGACCGATCAGCTCCTGTCGATTTTTTTACATTGCAACTTAATCCCTCACCCCTTCCTACAGATCAACACCTCATCACATCCATCTATTTCCTCTACCCTTACCTCAATGACCTCATCCTTTGTGGTTGTGATAGTCTTGCCTGTATAATCAGCCTGAATAGGCAATTCACGATGACCTCGATCAATGATCACAGCCAATTGAATACTTGCTGGGCGGCCAAAGTCCATAATCTGGTCAATGGCACAGCGGACGGTTCTGCCGGTATATAAAACATCATCAACTAAGATAATTTTTTTTCCGGTAATATCAAATGGGATTTGAGTAGGTTTAACCACAGGCTGGTCAGAGACAGTGGTCAGATCATCACGATAAAGGGTAATATCCAGCACCCCCATCTCAATCTTACAATTTTCAACAGAGGCAATATTTGTTACAATGCGTTGAGCAATTGGGACACCACGACTCCGTATACCAATAATAGCCAGATTCATTGTCCCCTTATTTCGTTCTAATATCTCATAAGAAAGCCGTAAGATTGTTCGAGACAATTCACTTGTATCCATAATCCTGGATTTGAACGTTAACTCCATGGCAAACCTCGTGCTAAGCGTTCAGTTTTTTCAAACAACAACAACCGCACTAAAACCTCGTAATCATCGAGACCCTATGCGTTGGGTCAAAGTCTGTATAAGAAAGCATGGCATAATCAATCTGGCTATTAATAGCCTTTAGCCTCCCTTCACCGCTACCCTTAAACCCCATACCAATAGAATACCCTGAGCGTTTTCCAGATGCTCTTTCATACCCTACCCGGATACACATGACATTGCCTGTCCAGTACTCAACACCGCCATGTACACTCACCTCATTATCCCTTGGCACATCAACATCTACTGCTGCCTTAACATTGTCACCAAGTATGGCTGGCTTAAAACAGAACCCAATCTTCAGGTTCAATGGCAACTCATTATAGGAATCCTCTGTTTTCAGCTTTGGACCAATGTTTTGAATATTCATGCCAAAGGAAAGGTCTTCTCCTGGAGAGAAAAGCCAGCCAAGGTCAATAGCCATTGCCTCACCCTTAGATCCGCCAAGATCCTGACTGATAGCCTTAAGGCTCGCTCCAATGGACGTAGCCGATGTAAGACCAAGTGCCGTTGAAAAAACAATTGCCCTATTCTCAACCTTTAAGCTGCCTATTGGTTTATCCTGACCATCATACCCATCAATATCTGAGGCATTAGAAAGCACCACACTCCCGGCAATTACCCGTTTTTTTCCTTCATAGGCAGTGGTTGGCTGGGCATAGGCAATAAAATTACCATCAATACCCTCTATCCATCTTGTATTAGAATAAAGCATCTCCCTTGAGTTGATTCGAATCAAACCAGCAGGGTTCCACCAACAGGCATTAATATCATCTACACATGCCACAAATGCCCCACCCATTCCAGCCGGTCTTGCCCCTTGAGCAATGTTCAAGAATAAGGCTGTTGTTGCCCCAACCTTGTCTTTTCCGCCAGCCTCAACGCAGGCAGACTGGACTATAAAAATAATACCCATTAATCCACACAATACTACCCTTTTCATTAGCTTCCTCCTTAATGGAAATTGTAATCGTTTCACCAGTGCACCAGTCACCAGAGTGTCAGTCAAATTCTTTACTGGTGCTCTTTTACACTGGTGCTCTTCTTTTTCTATTGAACAACAATTAACTTCTTGGTTACCGTTGCTGCTGCAGAGCCATCCTCTGGCTCCATGGTCAGTCTGTAAAAATAAACACCAGATGCAACCTTCTCACCTGTATTATTGCAACAATTCCATGAACTATTACGATCCACACCGCTATCTTGAGTACGTGTATCTTCCCAAACAATATCTCCGAGCATGGTGTAAACCTTTACTATTATCTTAGACTTAAGAGTAAGATTATAGGCAAATGCAACCTTGCCCCTGGCAGGGTTGGGATAGCAATGTGCACTCTCCTTAAATCCAGCCGCAGCCTTTTGTTCTGGAATAATTATCTCTGGTGACCTGTACATGATAGCATACATCTGGCAGGTTGCATTTGTAGTCAGAATAATGGTATTTATCTCGATTTTACCTGCATCACCCTTTTGTGTTAATGGATTCCATTTGCCACCAGAATATCCATAGACAACAAGGTCTCCCTCGCTTACCCCGGTTGGAAGCTTAGAAGGATTGTAGTGCATCTTAATCTGCACATTCTCACTAAAGCTGACAATTACAGCATTATTAAAACTAAATGCAACTACAGGTGAAAGTATCTTGTAGCCTTCCGGTGCTGCTGGAATAGACGCTGTCCCCATAGCTGTAACGGTTCGAGTACATCCAGCTGCAGGCACTCCGTTGGCTGTAGCTGACCCTGGCACAATCATCCAGATTGTTGATGCATCATTTTCCCACTCCATCCTGAGGGTAATGTCACCTGTGATGGGGTAAGATATGGCATAACTTCCCATTATGGGTATATTTGCCGCAATCTGATATGAAACCTGATTACCCATAGGATCAACTGTTTCGCCAATAATTTGTTTCCATTCACTTCCAGTAAATTCATGCAATCCAATATCATTTTCCACAACCCTTCCTGAGAGTGACTGAACTTCTGCATTTGTGTAATACAGTCTTAATATCACATCCTTATCTATCTTGCAATCCTTAATGCTGACCGTTCCCACAAATATCTCAATTGGCACACCAAAAGAGGCAAAACCAGCAGCAAATGTTCCTACTGTAGAAAGTTGTCTGACAGAAAGGGTATTTGTCCCAATCTCTGTGCTTGTCCCATTATAATAGATTCTACTCCCAGGGATAATATTCATGCAGGTAACCGTTCCAAGCTGCGGATGATGGAATAAAACAGATATCCCTTTAAGGACGATAAAGCTCTTCTCAATCACAGCCTTATTCCCTGAAATATCATATCCTATTACTGAAACAGTATATGTTCCTGCCGGCAATCCATTGGGAAGTTCTACACTTAAGCCTATATATCTTTTATCTGTTTCCTGAATCTTTACCGTTACAGGTATCTCCTTTCGTCCATCCTTAAGAATAATGGCAGATCTCCCTTGATCCACATCAGAGCCGCCAGTATTGTATTCTGAGACAGAACCCCCTAATGTTAGGGGCTGTCCCTCATAGATGTCCCTATCCGGCGTTATATCAATCTTCACCTCTGGCGGCATCTCATCAATTACTGTAAATCTTCTCATTACCTCTGTCAGATTCTTTGCTTTATCATAAACAGTAATCTTTATGGTATATTCACCCGGAAGACTTAAGCCCTCTGGATACTTGACATCATCAATCACCCAATAAAGCTTATCATTCCCATTACTCATTGGAGAGCCAGAAACCTCAAGCCCATTTGGTCCAAGAAGCATGATCTTTGACATAGAAAAATCAACACCAAGCCCCTGATCGCCAACCCTTACCCAGACACCTTGCCCCTTATTTTTCTCTCCAGACTTTATCTCCTTTTGCCTGACCTCTGCCTTATCGCATGGGGATGATTCATAAACATCAGGAGACTTATTATCTACAGAAGGCAGATCTGAACCAACTATCTCAAACCGATAATCCTTGTATTCTGTTGCCAGCCCGTAATGAGAAAAATCAGGCAAACAATGCCATTTTTCAGCGATATAATCACCTGACATACTCTTTTCATGATCAATAAACTTCCACCCTGCAGCCATTAACTCTACATATATTCTCACAAAGTATGTTCCTGGATTAAGTTTGATGCCACAAGACTTAAAATTAACAGCATGGCTGCATTTAGCATGATATTCCTTTGCATTGTTATCTGTTGGCAAAACCCTATTAAATGGAACCAGTGTGTCAAAATCATTACCCTTATTACCATCCCATTTATCTATTAACCATGGATTCCCCAGATGGATACACTGATCTGTAAGATATGTATTCCCTCTGTATTCTATCGTTCCTTCTCCCTTCTGCACATAGTTTGGAAGACCCTTGGGAAATGGATCACTATCAATATCATTATCCCAATCATCAGGAGCAATAAAGACCAATTTACTGTCTTTATCAAAAAAGGCTATGTGAAATAAGGCATGGGGACGATTCCAAACACTTGTAGACTGATTGCTGATATCAAAATCAAGATTTTCAAGCTGTGCCTGATTCCCCTTAAGCATACAATCAATATCAATATTCACATAGGTAGAACCCTCACCAGCATTACCGGTAATAGTCTTTGCTGAAGTAACCTTTACCTCAACCAGATCAACCAGTACCCTTGATACCTTTGTCACCCCAAATATCTCATCTGCTTTATTCCCTGCCTTATCTGCAGCATAGATAAAGTAGTAGTAACTCGCATCCGGAACCAGTTCGCCATTCTCAGAATCACCCTGCCAGTAGCAGACATTATCCCCTGTTTTCGCGGTTTGGATACCAAGATCTTTAACAATATTTGCCCCTGGCTTATAACCATCCTTAATAACAACACGAACATCTGCCATAAGGGTTTTGGTCAGGGTATATTTTATCTCACACTTTTTCCCTGCCTCAGGATTAAAGGGAACGGTTGAACCCAGCAGAGTTACCTGCGGACGGATGGTATCCATATCAATATAGATATTATTCAATAGTTTAGTATCGGCAACTAAATGAGATGAGGAAAATGGCAAGCTTTCCCCATCATTAAATGGATAACCATCATTAGATATAAATTTTTCATTTGTTACCCTGATATGAGCAAATACAGGCACATCTGACAGCTCAAGCCCATCAGGCAGCTCATAAAATCCAGAGAAGATACCATCACCCTCAAACCTGTCATGATGAGCCATATTATTACCGTCATCATAAAGCAAGATATTATTTTCAATACTGCCAATGTCCATAGAGATAGATGACATGCCTCGACGAAGAATTACACCCTTTGATACATGGAAATAATCATCCCTTAATGTGTCAGTCCCATAGGATGAAAGACCTTCGCCAAAGCAAAGGCTGGCATTAGTAATACTTACTGAATCATTGCTGCCAGCTGTAATCTTCCAGACATGGCCATGTTTCATCCCTTTACCAAGCCCATCATTCCAAACAATAATATTATCCCCTGCTTTTATCTCCGGGCTGCTGATTGTAATTGTGCCATCCTGATGCCCAAAGGCTGCACCCTTTATCTCACTGTCTATCTCTCCAGCAATCATATTAAATGTTACCCTCTTATTCATGGTATTAAATACTTGCGTTAAAGGATCTGGCTCAACCCTTAAACCAATTATCTTTACATTTTCATAAGCCATCTTTTTCTGCCCATTTAATGACACTATCCTTGATGATGTCCCATAATTTACTGCCTTATTCCCGCCATTATCCTTGAATAATCCTACTGCCCTGCAGGTTACTGTGCCTGAAGTTTGAGGAACAAGGTATTTCCCCTGATATACGTTTCCACCTATTGGATATAAAGGGACATAACCGCAGAAAAGCTTGGCTGAGGTAAAGAATGGTGCTCTGTTATCTTCATAGCAATACTCCCTTAAACCAATACTATATCCACTTGCTGCCCTAATGGTAAATCTGTCTGTATTGTTGTCATAGGTCATACTTCCGTAGGTACTGGTAGCAAAGGCTATTTTATTGATATCATCTATCAATCTTTGGACAGTAAATCCTTTTTCTACATAATTATCTGTAATAGCAAACGATGTCCATGTGCCATTTAAGCCATTTGCCACATAAATGCTTATTGTCCCGCCAATAATATCACCCTCAAATTGTCTCCACCCATCATTCATGCGTATATATTCTTCCCCTTTCATAACATCCTCTGCACCTTGAATCTCTTGAGATGTCAATAATACAGCTGCCTCTCCAGAAGAATCTGCCTCAAGGTAAAACAATATCTCTTCATCTATATACTTGACCGTTCCAGAGGCATTTTCTTTTATCCAATTGATATTAGGTTGGATACAATCGACAGTAATAAAGAAATTCTTTATAGCAGAATTCCCCATCCGATCCATGACCGTAATAGTAAAGGTATGTATCCCATCTATTGTCAACGTCCCATTCACATATCCATCCCAAACAAATCTTACCGTAGCAGTACCAGTAAATGTTCCTGCAGTACCAGTACCTGAGAGAACAGTTCCATCTACCATCAAGGCATATCTCCACATATCTACATCAGTAGCTGTAAACGCTATTGTTGTTGACCGCTTATCTCCCTCTAATGAGAAAGATTGCTCACTTACTGAAGCAGATATAATCTCAGGGACAATGGTATCTATGGTCACTGTAGTTGATCCGATAGTTGTATTTCCGGCCATATCCTTTAATTGGACGGTAATTGTAGCTACACCGCTTGATAAATATGACCCTTGAACATTCTTCCCATTCCAGGCAAAGCTTATCGTTCCAGCAGAGCCTAATATTCCTGCACTTGAAGGTATGCCATCTAAAAGGACACCATCTATATAGATGCCATATGCCCATGTCCCTATATTATCACTGCCAGTAAAAGAGATGTTGTTTGTCGAAGGGGAACCAAAAGGGGAAAAATAAGTGTTTGAAACAGTCAGATTAGTTAGACTTGGCGGTGTTCCATCAACATTGACCGAGCTGGTAGCCTTGCGGACATTCCCAGCCTGATCTGTCAGGGTTATCTCTATCAGATGATCGCCCTCTGCAAATGGTGACCCGTTTTTATCTATTGCCGGCCAGATAAAAAGTATAGATTGACTTAAGAAACCTGTTCCTGATGGAGATAGCCCTGATGTCCCACCAGGAACCTGTCCACTAATGGTTATTTCATATGTCCATGCTCCAGTAACCTCTACACCAGTAAATAAAATCTCTAAAGGACTTGCAGAGGATGCAAAATTGCTGGAAAATTGTAGATTTTCCATTACAGGGGCAGTATTATCAATGGTAATATATACCTTTTCAATTGTAATGTTCCCTACACTATCCCACAATTTCAGTACTATTTCATACTGCCCGGGTGCAAGCAGTGTCCCTGTCCCATATCTGCCATTCCAGACAAAGCTTATTGTCTGTGGTGCTGTCCTTGTCCCTGAAGCCCCTGTTCCAGCCAATAATTCTCCATTATAGGAAAGAGAATATGCCCAAGTCTCAGCATTATCTGAAGCTTTAAAGGATATGGTTACTGATTTTTTGCCTGTGTCTGTAGAAAAATATGAATACGGCGTAACATTAATACTACCTATTAGCTGGGGCGAAACAGTATCAAGCATAACCGTAACCGTAGCTGCAATATCATTCCCTACCTCATCTGCTATTTTCACATTTATATTATGATTACCTGATGAAAATATATCCCCATTCTTGTCTCGTCCATCCCATATCATATTAATAGCTGTCTGCCCGCTGCAGGTGCCAGTAGAGTTTCCCGAAAGCAGTTTATTATCAATAGTAATCTCATATGTCCATGTTCCATCTGGGACATCATCCTTTGCTGTAAAACAGATGGATGTTGTGCCATCTAAAGGCATGGATGTTTTTGTTACATAGGGTAGGATTGCAAAGCCAGGGGCAATGTATTCAGCCATCAAATTTACTGCACCTGGACCATTTAGACCATCAATATCTACTGACACACTAAAAGATTGTCCATTACCTACCAGAAGGTCAGCTGCTCCTGTTGTGAACCTGGATATAGTAAATGCCTTTGCATCAGCTGATGCTCTAAAACCAGTATACACCCCATCGTTTGCTCGAATGTCAGGGAAAAATCCATCATCACTAAGCGTAAAAACATATATTCTTCCACCAGGAGCACTTGCTGTGCCCGTGCATGTCCCCCCAGTCATTCCAGTACAGGTGGCAATCACATACACGGAATTATAATTTGTACCAAATACTGCTGCCTCATCTATGGGTCCCAACCCATTGTCATATGCCCTATAAGCACGCACTGTCTCCACAGCTGCCTCAACAAGGCTGCAATACAAAAACACACCCATCACTGCCATCAACCCTAAGATTCCAAATTTTCTTATATTCATCCAAACAACCTCCTTTATTGTAACACAAGCATCCTGCTTGTGGTTTTAGTTCAATAAGAAAAAACTTGAACATCGAGTATGTAGAGACGCAAAATCTTGCGTCTCTACTTCCCCTATTACGAATTAAACGCATCAAGTAGTACACAATAAGAGACACGAAAGACGTTACAATCGTTTTTCATCGAATCCCATTTTTTTCGCCTTTTCGCCTTCACGCCTCCTTGCTTGGTCACCAGTAAAAACTTGAACATCGAGTTAGAACAATTTTAGAATCAACAAGTCGCAAGCCGTTTCGTCAAGTCATTATATAGCATCTCTTCCCTTACATGCCTTCACCCTTTTCTTTGCCTCATCCTGCCAATCCTTATGGGGTGTGTAAAAGGATCTGATGGCATAAATACCATGAACAACCTCGCCATATGCCTCAGATGCCTTTTTATAATCACCGCGTTTTTCCAGCATTTCACCAATCTCAAACAACTTATCCTTTGCCCTGGCTACCAATTTTGAACCCGGGGTATAAAACCTGATAACTGTGCCATACCAGACAATAGCCATGTCGTAATCACCCTGCTGATATGCTGCCTCTGCCTCTTTGTAACTTTCTCCTGCCCGATGACCCGTCTCCAAAAAGATCATCATGAAAACAATAATAACTACCCCAATCACTGTCAGAGCTATTTTTATTCGATTATTCATAATCAAACCCTCCATAGATAAAGAATCCAGAATCCAGAAGTCAGAATACAACTCAAGCTTCTATCTTGAGTATTACAAACTGCAATCAGCACAAGCAGAATGCTTGCGTTACTAATACTCGATATTCAAGTTTTTTGATCTGCGATTCTTTC
>JASEHA010000259.1 GCA_030018795.1 bacterium | reverse complement strand
GGCAATCAGTCTCAGCGTTCCCACCTCATCCGTAGTCTTAAGCACTACCGTTTGACCCGGATTACCGGTTATTGCTCCACTTCCTTCGACTATTTGCCAGTTAAATCGGGTAATCCCTGTTAGCTTGTATCCATGCTGATTGAATGCTTCGGCACTAAAGGAGGATGTTCCTCTTGCCTCAATGGTAGCCGTTGCTGGGGTAATATTGATATGATGCACCACACCGTTGACTACGGTAATCTTTGCGGTGGCAGTAGCTGTGCGTGTTCCGAAAACCGCCCATACCTGCAAATCCACTGTTCCTGTCTTAGTAGCGGTAAAGACTACTGTTTTGCCCGGTAGTTGGATTGAGTGTTCCCATTCCTGTTGATGTAAGTGTCCAGGTATAGGTTGCGCCCTTGATTGGAAAACCGTTCTGATTCAATGATTGGGCAGTAAAAGCCATGGTGCCTTGCATCTCTACTGTTACCGTAGCCGGGTCAATAGTAACACTGCTTAGCTCACCGTAGACAATTTCAACTGCAGCAGAGCGTGTAACTGTAAGTGTCGCCACAGTGATTGTCCCAAGGCAATACTCAGGTGCTGTATGTAAAGTAGCCGAGGTGCCTGTTGGTGATGGAGTTAAGGTGCCAATGTTACCATTTTCCTCCCAGGTATAGTTTAATCCTGAAATCTCATTGCGATACCTGTCATAGCCTGTAGCCGTAAATAAAATATCCTGGTCAACAGGAACAGGAATATCGGGCAGGATTTTAATGTCATCCAATACATCTGGTGTCCCTGTCGCCGTGAATGTCGCCTTTAATAAACCCTCTGCTGTAACGATGTAATTGCCTGTCTTTGTCCCTAATGTCAATGTCGTGCTGGCTAATCCATCTGCATTGGTAGTAGTTAATGTTGCCGATAAAGTAGCTGAGGCAGGTAGAGAAATTATCGTCCACTTAATAGTATGTCCCTGGATGGGTCTGTTCAGGTTATCCGTCATCTTTACCACAAATGGTTGCAAAATAGTAGTTACTGTTGCCATCTGCTCAATTCCGGTATTTGGTGTAAGTATCCTCGGTATGCTTATCTGGAATGTCTTACTTGCCGTCCCAATATTACCTGCCGAATCTGTTCCTCTAACACTAATCGTTGCCGTCCCATCTGCATTGCTTGAGGCTATAGTTGTCTGATAGGTGTATGTCCCCTGCAAGAAACTGACCAATGTAGCTGTAATAGTTGCCTGATTACTATCCTTTATAGTTAAAGTTGGCGTTGCTTTTAATAACTCATCAGGGGTTACAATTATGGTTAAAGTCCCTATATCAGCCGGGTCAGGGCTAACCATAACGGTAAATGCAGGTGCAGTCGTATCAATAGTAATTGTTGATGTGGCAGGTAATGAATAGGCTTCAGTCTCAATGAGCAGATAACCGGTAACAATCGCATTAGCCACATTATCACCCTGCTTTACTGTATATGTTCCCTTATATGTCCCAGCTGATACCTCAGTCATCGTTGTTGTAGCCAGATCAGAAACAGTAAATGTAGCCTTACCTCCTGCCACTCCTTGCATGGTTACAGTAAGAACATCTCCAGAACCAAGTGTTTTGGCAGCATTATGGGTAATGGAGGTAATAGCAGAAGCAACAACAATATAATCTGTCTTTGTGGCTGTATCACTGCCATATGGACTTGTTACTTCTAATGAGACTGTAAATGTGCCTGTGGTGGTATAGGTGTGGGCTGGAGAGGCTTGTGTAGATGTTCCTCCATCACCAAATTGCCACGACCAACTGGTAATACTGCCTGTGGATAGGTCAGTAAACTGCACCAACAAAGGCTTTGTGCCAGATGTTGGTGTGCCTGAAAAGTTAGCTGCAGGAACAAAAGGTCCTTGATACTCATACGCACCCATATCTACTATCCCATTTACTATGCGTGGGTTGCCGTCTTTGTCGGTTGGGGGGATGGCTGGGGCTGTGTTTGAGCCGTTGTCTATGCAAGGAGAGGTTTGCAGGAGATGATAGTCTCCTCCTCCTACAAATTGCGGGTCAGCATTGATATTGCCTTTTCCTGCCCAGCTTCCCTGTATATTAGAGTAGGTGATGTTTATGGAGGAGGTGCCATATAAATAGATTCCCAATGGACTATCACCCCAGAGGATGCTGTTAACTACTGTTGGCGAGGAGGCACCATCGCAAGAAATCCCGCCGCCGTAGCATTTCGCCAAGTTGCCGCTGATGGTACAATTGGTTATCGTCGGCGAAGAGGAGTAGCAATAAATCCCGCCGCCGTTGCCATTGTTAGCCGAGTTGCTGATGATGAAGCAATTGAATAGCGTTGGCGAGGAGGAGCCGCAATAAATCCCGCCGCCGGAGGTCGCTGAACCATTGGTGATTGTAAATCCTCTCAGCACCGAATTAGTACCTTCACCAGAGTTAAAGGTTACTACACTGCCACTGGCACTGCCGTCAATGATGGTGCTCCATGGACAGCTTGGACAGTAATTGCCTTACCCTTGAAGTTGATCTTTTCAATGTATGTTCCATCATTCACCAATACCGTATCCCCAGTTGTTGCGGCATCAATAGCCACCTGAATAGTTGTGTAGCTCCCTGGCACATAAATATCTTTTGCCTCGGCTATTTTACCAATTCCAAACAAAACCCCCAAAATCACCAACAAACTTAAAAACTTCTTCATTTCAAAGTACCTCCTAAAAAAAATTTCTTTTTTGCGAACTTTGCGTCTTTGCGAGAGATAAAATTATTTCTCGCAAAGGCACAAAGTTTTCGCAAAGGAAAGTATCAGGGTCAAACCCAATTGACCTCATTTATGCAGCTTGATAAATCAGTGGGCGATAACGAGGTGTAGGTATTGGTTTTCTCCTGGCACGAGCTGCTTCAAGCCATGCCTCTTTTGCTTTCAATGCTTCTCCTAATGCTTCTTCTGGCGTTTTGCCAAAAGCAGAGCAATGTTTTAAGTCAGGAATATCCGCAATGTATCCCTCATCTTCTTCGCTATAAAACACATTGACATGATAATCTCTCATTTTTCATCCTCCATTTGAAGATTATATTGTTCAATAAGTTGCAATAGTTGTTTCACTTGATATGGTTTTGCTTTTCCGTTGACATCTTGTATGTTCATCAGTTCTGCTACATCAGGATGTACAAAAATGTGATGACTGCCGTTGATACGATCTAACCGGAATCCAAACATTTCAGCACCTGCTACTGCCTCTGAAAATCGGATATTTTTTGAGTCAGATAATAACTTTTGTAGTGATTTGCGTTTTTTCATCTACTTTCTCATGTGTCTAACAAATTATTGAGCAGTTTTCTTAAAAATACCAGAATTTTTTAAATTTGTCAATAAAAATTTTTGTAACTACTCAGCCTAAGATATCAAACTGAAGTTGTCAAATCGCTGTCTTAATCGCTGGTATTGTCCACATCCGCAAGCCAGAAGGTCATTGTTTTTCTGTATTACATAACCTGTAGTGTCGTGTCAACTCTCAATTGTCGAATAGATGAGATAGATGGGTTAGCACCC
>JASEHA010000258.1 GCA_030018795.1 bacterium | reverse complement strand
CAAGATAGAATCTTAGGCTACATCTACCCTATTTACTTGCCGATTTCAGGATAAAAGCTGCCCAGCTTGCATGGTGGCTGACAGAACACTGTTGCACGACTGATGGATATGTCCGATTTTTTTATCAAATATTCGGTGAGCAGTTAAAAATATTGACAACGTAATAAGTTTGTGGTAAGATTGTTGGAGTAGAGGGAAGGGCAGCAGAAGCCAGAAAAAAATGGTTGTTGCGAAAATTATCAATGCTTGCGGGATTAAATCCTTATCGAATAATGAAGGTGGAGCAATGGCAGGTCGTGTTGAAAATATAAACAAAGATATATTGTGTCAGTGCCGTGAGCAAATAGGCTTAAGTCTGTCTGAGGTAGAAAAAAAGGTAACAAAAATTGCTGAAATAGAATGTGGAGATCAAAAACCAACCTTTAGACAAATAGACATCCTATCCGAGTTATATAAAGTCCCTCGTTGGGTATTTATTTCGGAGCACCTTCCTGAAAAATATCAATTTGACAAGGCAGTGCCAGCCTTTCGCCAGTTTATCGATAGCAATGCAGATGTTTTTAGTGACCATAAGGTTCGCAGCTTAACTGCCAAAGTTGAACGATTTCGTGAAATGATTACAGAGTTACATGAGGATATAGATGATATCGTGCCTGCCTTTAATCCTCCTAAACTAATTGAAAATGTCGCGACAGATTATGCAGCGAAACAGGTACGAAATTGGCTGAAATTATCAGATGAGCGATACGATTTTGCTGAGTGGAAAGAAAAACTGGAAGAAAAAGGTATTTTTATCTTTATGACCAGTAAATACAAGGGCTGGTCTCAGATTGACAAAAAGCTGTTTCGTGGGTTAGCTATGTATCATTCAGGACTGCCAATTATTATCATCAATGATTCTGATGCAAAAAAAGCACAATCATTCACACTATTTCATGAATTAGGGCATTTACTGAGAAAGGAAAGTGCTCTTGATGACTGGGAAGAGCCTCTTAATCCAGTTGAAAAATGGTGCAATGAGTTAGCCGGTAATGTATTGATGCCTGCTGAACAGTTTCGAGCTGCTGTGGATAATAATACTATAGATGATCTGGATGCTGTTAAACGTATTGCCATGGACTTCCATGTGAGTCCTTATGCCTGTCTGGTGCGGTTGAGGCAAATGCAATTTATTGATCAAAACACTTATAATGAGTTTGACAGTTTGTTGAGGGCTGAATACATCGAACGGCAAAAAGAACAAAAAAAGAGTAACGATATATTTCAGAGAAACCGTCCTAAAGAAATACTTAACCAATATGGGCATATTTATACAAAGGCAGTTTTCCAGGCATATCACAATCAGGAGATAGGTCTTCATAACTTATGTCGATTATTTGAGTTAAAGAATCCATCCTATGCATTGAAACTGGAGGGGCAAATATGATCGGACGATACTGTGTAGATGCCAATATTTTTATCGCTCCACGGTATAACGGCTATCCCCTACACATTTTCCCTTCTCTCTGGAAACATCTTTCAGAACGTCGAAGCGATATTATTTTGATTGAACCTATTTTTGATGAGATCGAACCGATTTCACCGGCAGATAAAAAGCTATCTATATAGAGAAGAAAAGAGAAAAATACCCGTTGCGTGTGTGGATGGAAGAAAACCGGTTTGATGCAACAGATATAAATGATGAAACAATGGCTGTTTCTTTAGACATGGAAAAAGAATATGAAATAAGTAGTGTATCAAAAGGTGCTGGACGAAGTGATATTGCTTTGATCGCTTATGCAAAAATAATGAATAAAACGGTTGTAACTCTTGAAGCAAAACAGCCTCAAAAGCCGAAGGAAAAAAGTAAGTATAAGATTCCTTTAATCTGCCAGGAACAAGATGTTGCTTGTATCAATTTTATAGAAATGCTTACTTATCTCAATATAAGGAGTTAACAAAATGGCAAAAAGTATAGATAAAATTCATTATCAACTTCTTTGTGCTCTTTGTGTTCTCTGTGGTTAAAATGAGAATTGCTGGAATTCTACAAATTCATCTTGACATTTCCATTTATTTCTGGCATACTAATATTTAGTGTTGGAATTTATCAGATGATGTCAAACATCGTAATAATAAGTAGTAGAGGTGATTATTATGACAAAACTATTCCATGAAGCAGTTACGACAGTATCAACAAGACTCAATCATCAAGATCAGGATAGACTTGCATATCTCATAATTGAAAATGTAGGTAAACTCCCTAAACTATTAGAAGACATGTTAGATGAACAGAGCTTTGATGCGAGTGCTGTTAAAGCTATTGAGTCTGAAACGGTTCAACATCTACTTAAAAGGGTAGCAGGAAAACATCAGATGCAATATTCCGGCTTAATGTGAATCTATGCTGAAATACATTCTTATCACTCACAGTTTTAACCTCAAGGGTGAACCCCTCGAATCCGCATTACGCCAAATAAGAGAGGATAGTATATGAAAAATATTAAACCATTAGCCGAACTGCTTGATTCCGTGCGGGATATCGAAGGATTTCCTATTGGCAAAGATGAAGATATCCTTGCTCTGTCGGATCCACCATATTATACTGCCTGCCCGAATCCATATATAAACGATTTTATTGAAAAATACGGCAAGCCCTATGATGAAGAAACCGATGATTATCACTGCGAACCATTTGCTGCTGATGTAAGCGAAGGAAAAAATGATCCTATTTACAATGCTCATTCCTACCACACCAAGGTGCCGCATAAAGCGATTATGAAATACATTGAACATTATGCAAAAGAAGGCGATATCGTTTTTGACGGTTTTTGCGGAACAGGTATGACTGGGGTTGCTGCACAACTTTTAAACCGTAAAGCTATCCTGTCCGACCTTTCCCCAATCGCTACCTTTATTGCTTACAACTATAATAAAAAAGTGGATGTCTATGAATTTGAAATAGAGGCTAAACGCATTTTAGCAGAAGTGGAAGAAGAATGCGGCTGGATGTATAAGACCAACCATGTTAGAGAAGGGTATAAATTTGGAAAAGGTAAGATTAATTATACTGTCTGGTCAGATGTTTTTATTTGCCCATATTGCAGTGAGACAATTGTTTTTTGGGACGCTGCTGTTGATAAAGAAGACGGGTCAGTAAAAAAAGAGTTTGCGTGTCCACATTGTCATGCAAATATGAAAAAAACCGATTGCAAGAGAGCAACGGTAACTCTTTTTGATAAGGCTATTGGTAAGGAAATAACTCAAGCTAAACAGGTGCCGGTTTTAATCAACTATAGTTGTGGTAAAAAACGCTTTGAAAAACAGCCGGATGACGATGACATGGAGTTGATTGAAAAAATTAATGATAGTGAAATCCCATATTGGTTTCCGACGGATAGGATGCCAGAAGGGTATAATACTGCTCAACCAATGCGTTCACATGGTATAACTCATGTGCATCATTTTTATACGAAAAGGAATTTACGACTAATTTGTTCAATACATAGCAAAGCATTAAACCTGAAATCGGCAAGTAGAGGCAAGCAGAAATGGCATATGCTGTAAAATCTTA
>JASEHA010000257.1 GCA_030018795.1 bacterium | reverse complement strand
GAGTTTAAATTAGCAGCATAAACCTGTGTGGTAAATTTCAACCGCACAGGTCGAACGATTGCAACGCCTCTTATTGTGTCCTACTTGATGCGTTCAATTCGTAATGGGATAAGTAGAGACGCAAGATATTGCGTCTCTACCTAATGCAGGGGACAAGCAGAGTAGGCATTCCCTCACCTTTCTCACCGATCTGTTTTCGCTGTCCACACCTTTTTGGTGGTGGTTCAATAAGAAAAAACTTGAACATTAGGTTTGACTTATTTTGTTTTGTGTGTTATAATTAGAAATCGTTCAAGAGGTAGCATCTATCATCGATGCTATCGCTCTGACAGTGGTGTCCAAAAAAGGAGGAATGAAATATGCTAAAGAATAAGGGTATGATGGTCATTGTAGGTTTTGCGGTATTATGTCTGTTGCTTTTTGGGGATGGGATACGGCTTTATGTAGACTGGCTATGGTTTCAGGAAAACAGCATAGAACAGGTGTTTACGACAAGTTTATTAGCCAAACTCCAGATAGGGGCAATAGTAGGCGGGCTATTTTTTATCCTGCTTTTTCTAAACCTTTTATTGACAAGGGTTGTAATCGCTAAAAAGGGTCCGATGCTTATTGATGATACCCTATTTGAAATCCCTAAGATAGATGGGTTGACAACAAACCTTAATAAAATCCTGTTCTGGTGCATAGCTATATTTTCCCTCTTGATTGGGCTTGGCTCTACCTATAAATGGGATGAGTTTCTTAAGTTCTTGCACCCGGTCATGTTTAATATCTCTGACCCGCTTTTTTCGACAGATATTGGGTTTTACATCTTTCAATTGCCGCTTATAAAATACCTGTATTCCATTTCCGTCTCAGCTGTATTCTTCTCCTCCATGATGGTATTGCTTATTTATGTGCTTAAAAGGGGTATTTGGCTAAGAAAGACAGGTGTCTCAATCCTGCCCGGGGCAAGGGTTCATCTCATTGGGTTGGGGATGCTTGTTGCCCTGCTTATTGCTTGCGGGTGTTTGTTAAAGCAATATGCCCTGCTCTTCTCTACCAGAGGGGTTGTTTTTGGGGCAAGCTATACAGATATTCATGCGGTTTTCCCGGTGTTAAATATCCTTATTCTATTATCTATCCTGCTGATATTTATCCTTGCCTTGAGTATCTTTACTCATATCTGGAAACCTATTGTTGTCTTGATGGGATTGATGGGTATCACAGGTATTATTGGTCTTGGATTTTATCCTCAGCTTATTCAAAAGCTTCATGTAGCACCCAATGAGATTGCCCTTGAGGATCCATTTATTAAGCTAAATATTGCTTTTACCAGAAAGGCATACGATGTGGACCGAATAAAGATAAAGAAATTTCCATTATCAAAGGCTCTTAGCATGGCAGATATAAAGGAAAATGAGGGGACAATCAAGAATATCAAGTTATGGGATAATCGGCCATTACTTGATGCCTATTCACAGCTTCAGGAGATAAGAACATATTATAAATTTAATGATGTAGACAATGACCGTTACATGATAAATGGCCAATATCAACAGGTAATGCTTTCGCCCAGAGAGCTTTCCTCCAGTAATCTGCCCAGCAGGATCTGGCTGAATGAGCATGTTACCTATACCCATGGTTATGGGCTTTGCCTTGGCCCGGTAAACAGGGTTACTGAAGAGGGTCTGCCAGACTTTATGATCAAGGACATTCCGCCTGTGTCCATAATTGATTTGAAGGTTTCCCGACCAGAGATATACTATGGGGAAATAGCTAATGATTACTGCTTTGTTAATACCAGGGCAAAAGAGTTTGATTATCCTGCTGGTGATGAGAATAAGTATTCCATTTATCAGGGGACAGGGGGTGTAGTCATTAAGTCTTTCTGGAAAAAACTCCTTTTCTCAATCCATTTTGCAGAGCCAAAGATATTATTTTCTACAGATATTACACCTGAAAGCCGAATAATGTATTATCGGGATATTAAGAAACGGCTTGAGATGGCAGCCCCTTTTATCAGCTATGACAGCGATGTGTATATGGTTATTGGAAAGGATGGCAGACTCTTCTGGATGTGTGACGGCTATACAATGAGCAATTCGTACCCCTATTCTGAGCCGGTAAGCAAGATAAATTATATCCGAAACTCTGTCAAAACAGTAGTGGATGCCTATAATGGAAGTATGCAGTTCTATGTCAGTGCCCCAACTGACCCAATTATCAAGTGTTATGAACAGATATTCCCTGGCATGTTTCAACCCCTGGCCAGTATGCCCGAGGATTTACAGCAGCATCTCAAGTATCCAGAGACCATGCTGAGTATCCAGTCTCAAATATATTGCTCGTATCACATGCAAAATCCACAGGTTTTTTATAATAAGGAGGACCTGTGGAATATAGCCAAGTCAGCAGATGACAGCCTGATGAACCCATATTATACTATAATGAAGCTAAAAGAATATGATAAGAATGAGTTTATTCTGATGTTGCCATTTACTCCAGCAAAAAAGGATAATCTTATTGCCTGGATAGTATCAAGGTGTGATATGCCCAATTATGGAGAGTTGATGGTTTATACCCTTCCAAAGCAAATCCAGGTCTATGGGCCAGCACAAATCAAGGCGCGCATCAATCAGGATACGGTTATCTCCAAGGAATTGTCTCTATGGAATCAGATGGGCTCACGGGTTATTCACGGCAACCTGCTGGTTATCCCTGTCAAGGATTCACTCCTCTATGTTGAGCCATTGTATCTGGCTGCAGAAAAGAGTAAGATTCCTGAATTGAAACGGGTAATCGTCGCCTTTGGCAATCAGATAGCCATGGAAGAAACCATGGAAAAGGCACTTGCGAAGATATTTGGCAGCGGCCAGACAAAAGCTGCAATTACTCAGCCAATAAAAGAGGAAGCAATAATATCTCAAGATAAGTCTAAGAATGACCTCATCCTGCAGGCAGCAGCGTGTTTCAGACAGGCTGAGAGTTGCTTGAAGAATGGCGATTGGGCCGGGTATGGAGAGCAGTGGAATGGGCTTAAACAGGCGTTGAATGCTCTGGCTGAGAGGAAATAGTGAGTAGTGTCGTCAGGCTGTGTAAAAACTCGATTTCTCAAGAATTACCATACAATAATAAGATAGTGTCCGTATCAATATATTGTGGTGTTTTACAGGTTAATACAGGCTACTTCCCTTATGATGAATTCTGGGAGGCAGATGGAAAGAGGAGACGGGAAAAATGAAGTGTGGAGCCTGTAATTATCCAAAAGTAGAACAGGTTACTACCACTATGGATAAGTGGCAGGGCAACCAATTAATTGCTATTAAATGTGTACCTGTAGAAAGATGTCCCCAATGTGTGGAGGAATATTTCTCTCCTGAAGTATTAAGAGCTTTGGAGAGACTTATAGATGCTCCCCATGAACCTGTGGACCAAATAGCTGTACCTATATTTAAATATCAGCCGTTGGTGGCATGAATTACAAGGAAGATAGAAAAGAAGGTTCTTTAACAAATCGTGTGGGTAAGCCCATGTCAAACGCATCCAAATACCACACCAATAAGTGTGACAGATAACATCTA
>JASEHA010000256.1 GCA_030018795.1 bacterium | reverse complement strand
ATTATGTCTACAAAAATATAACCTGTGTGGTAAATTTCAACCGCACAGGTCGAAATTTGTTCATTTACATACCCACAGCGAATACAGCCTTCTTGATGGTGCGGCAAAGGTAGAGGCATTGCTGGACAGGGCACATAAACTGAAGATGCCTGCACTGGCTATTACTGATCATGGCAATATGTTTGGTGCCATTGAGTTCTACAAGTATGCCTACAAGATAGGGGTAAAGCCAATTATTGGCTGTGAGCTTTACATTGCCCCGTCAAGCAGGTTTGACAAGAATGCCCAGCAGGGGGCAGTTACTAACTATCATGGAATATGCCTTGTCAAAAATGAGGAAGGCTACAAAAACCTGATGAAATTGGTGAGCATTGGCTATACAGAGGGCTTTTACTATAAGCCAAGGGTTGATAAAGAGGTGCTTAGCCAGTATAGCAAGGGTTTAATCTTTTTGTCAGGGTGTATTAAGGGAGAAATAGCCAGCCTTATTCTGCATGGTCAGGACCAATCGGCAAGGGATGTAGCACGCGGATTTCAAAAGATGTTTGGTGAGGAAAATTTTTATCTTGAATTACATTCACACGGCATGCGTGAAGAAGCTATTGTAAATCAACATCTGCTGGGTATATCCATTGACCTTGGCATTCCATTGGTGGCAGCAAATGACATTCACTATCTTCTCAAAGAGGATGCTGTCGCACACGATGTTCTTCTCTGTATTCAAACGAATAAACATGTTTCTGACACAGACAGGCTGCGGTTTTCGTCAAATGAATTTTACCTTAAAACCTATGAAGAGATGCACGAGTTATTTTCTCAATTTCCAGATGCTCTTTCAAATACCATTGAAATAGCCAAAAGATGCAACCTTGAATTAGAGTTTGGGCATATTCATATCCCTCATTACCATACCCCTGAAGATATTCCCTTAGATGATTATCTCAGACAGCTGTGTCTGGAAAGGCTTAATGAAAGGTATCCTGAGATTACGGATATTGATGAACTCACGCCCCATTCCTCAAGTGCCAGAGGAGCTTCCTTAGATGATGATATTCTAAACAGACTTAATCATGAGATACAGGTAATCTCCCAGATGAGATATTCTGGATATTTTTTGATAGTTTGGGATTTGATAAATTATGCCAAACAAAAGGGTATCCCTGTTGGCCCGGGCAGGGGGTCAGCAGCAGGCAGCATTGTTTCCTACCTTCTGGGTATCACGGATATTGACCCTATTCGATATAATCTGCTTTTTGAAAGGTTTCTAAACCCTGAACGGGTAAGTATGCCTGATATTGACATTGATTTTTGTTATGAGAGAAGGGATGAGGTGATTGAATATGTTACCTCTAAGTATGGCAAGGATAGGGTTGCTCAGATTATTACCTTTGGCTCTATGCTGGCTAAGGGGGTAATCCGTGATGTTGGCCGAGCACTTGATATCCCTTATGGTGATGTGGACAAGATTGCCAAACTCATCCCTAATGAATTGCAGATTACCCTGACTGAGTCTATTAAACGAGTCCCTGAACTGGCAAAGGTTTACGAAGAGGGTGGGGTAAAACAAAGGCTTATTGATACAGCATTAAAGCTTGAGGGATTGGTCAGACATGCCTCAACCCATGCCGCAGGGGTAGTAATAGCCAGCAGTCCATTGACTGAATTTGCTCCATTATATTGTGATCAAAAGAGTCCAGGGATAATAACCCAGTATGCTAAAGACGAGATTGAATCTATTGGACTCTTGAAGATGGATTTTCTCGGCTTAAAAACCTTGACCCTGATTCATAATATAATAACCATTTTGAAGGAAAAGAATGGGATAGACATTGATATCCCTAAGATCCCTTTAGATGATGCGAAAACATTCCAGCTGCTTAGTGAAGGGGAAACCATAGGTGTCTTCCAGTTAGAAAGTTCAGGCATGAGAGAGCTTACCCGAAAGCTTCAGCCAGATGTGTTTGAGGATTTGATTGCCTTAGTTGCCCTTTATCGGCCAGGACCATTAAATTCAGGGATGGTTGATGAATTTGTTCAGTCAAAACATGGGAAAAAAATAAAATACCTTCACCCTAAACTAAAACATATCCTTGAGGAAACCTATGGGGTTATGGTTTATCAGGAACAGGTGATGAATATTGCCGTAGTGCTGGGTGGTTTTAGTATGGCTCAGGCAGATGAGCTTCGTCGGGCAATGGCAAAAAAGGTTCCAGAAAAGATGGAGAAGATGAACAAGCTGTTTGTAGAGGGTGCAAGCAATAATGGGCTTTTCCCAGAGATGGCAACTAAAATATTTGATTTGATGGCCAAGTTTGCTGAATATGGATTCAATAAATCTCATTCTGCTGCCTATGCCTTGATAGCCTATCAAACCGCATATCTTAAGGCACACTTTCCAGTAGAATTTATGGCTGCACTGCTCACAGCAGAGCTTGGGAATGTGGACAAGATAAGCTTTTATATCGCTGAATGTAAAAGAATGAACATATCTGTCCTTCCTCCGGATGTCAATCAAAGCGATCTTTCCTTTACCCCAATAAAAGACATGATACGATTTGGGTTAAATGGTATAAAAAATGTTGGCAGCACAGCTATCCTTTCTATTGTGAAGGCAAGAGAGGCAGAGCCATTTAAGTCTATATACGATTTTTGTAGACGGGTAGACTCCCGCACTGTAAATAAAAGGGTGATTGAAAGCTTGATTAATTGTGGAGGGTTTGATTCTATAGGAGCAAAACGGGCACAACTGGCTCAGGTGATAGACGATGCCATAAAGGTTGGCAGTCAAAAAGTTAGTAAAGCTATATCATTGTTTGAAATGTTTGGACAGGGCAAGGATATGGAGGCAGAATATGAAAAACTGCCGGATATACCTGAATGGCCTGAGAATGTATTGCTTAAGCTTGAAAAGGAGCTGCTGGGCATCTATCTTACCAGCCACCCCTTGAATCAATACGAGCAGGAGTTTAAGAGATATACTACCTGCACTATCTCAGAATTAAAGGAACACAAGGATGGAGAGATAGTGGTGATTGGTGGGATGATTTCTCAACTAAAAAAGATAACCACCAAAAAGAGTGATAAACAGATGGCATTTATTACCTTAGAGGATATGGCTGACAGCGTAGAGGTAGTATTTTTCCCCAAAGCCTTTGAAACCGCAGCAAGCCAGATTGTCTTAGACGAGATTGTTCTTGTCAGGGGTAAGTTGGAGGTAGGAGAGGACAAACGCAAGATATTAGCTGATGAGATAATTGAATCGTCTCAAGCCACGACATTGGCTACATCCCTTCATGTAAGGCTGAAGGATGCTGCTGATAATTCCTGCCTCAATGCACTGAAAGAAACCCTGCTTCAGTTTAAGGGCATAAAACCTGTTTACCTTCATCTGCCGGATGAGAATGGGAATGAGACGGTGATATTAACCGGTCATAACCTTCGCATTACCCCATCTGAGGAATTGATTGGCAAAATTGAGACAGTAACAGGCAAGAATGCGGTGTGGTTTGGATATAATGGGATTAAGGAGAAGACGTAGAGGGAGGTGAGTATGTAACTCGATGTTCAAGTTTTTACTGGTGACCAAGCAAGGAAGCGAAAAGGCATGAAG
>JASEHA010000255.1 GCA_030018795.1 bacterium | reverse complement strand
TAAACTTTTCTGAATGGGAAGCCATAGAGGTTGAGGCAAGAAAACAGGGGCTGGGGCTCTGGACAAATATAGGGACTAAGGGCATAGTCATCAATGAACTGCATCCAAACCCTAAGGGAGATGATGAAGACCAGGAGTTTGCAGAGATATATAATACAACAGACCAGGCAATTGATCTGGCTGGCTGGAGTTTTGGGATTGATGAGGATACTGTATTTGCAAGCGGAACGACTATTGGTCCATATGGGTATCTACTCCTGACCACAGCCCAGGATCTTCGGAGCAGTCACCCTGAGATACCAGAGATTGTTCCCATTATCAGGGTGACTAAGGATAATTATAACAAATATCGTTTATTAACCAACGCTGCTACCCCTCCACAGAATTTGGTTGTCCATCTCAAGGATAATAAGCATGGGTATCAGGACTCTGTCGTCTACAACCTCAATTGGGACAAGAAGGCTGCTAATGATACTGGTTATACCCTGGAAAGGATAAGCCCAATCAGAAAAAATGTTGGCGATTCACGTGTTAACGGAATGGATGATGAAAACTGGGGTATAAGTGCTGTACTTAATGGTACGCCAGGAAGGGTTAATTCCATTGGGACAATGACAGCTATTTATCTTGAGATTGTTCTGACAGATTCCATGTTGGGAAAAGCAGCGAATGTTCAGATTAAGGCAATGAATAGCAACAGTCAAATTCTGGCAGATTATCAGGGCACGATTACCCTGATGATTGAGACTGGAGGGGGTGTTACCCCAAGTGTGCTTACAATGAGGAATGGCATGGCTACAGCCTCCCTTTCCTTTAGTCAGCATGGAAAGATAAGGATTACAGCTAAGGATACAAAGTGGAATGACCGATGCGGTCTGCTGGAATCTGATATTAAGCTGCTTGGTGATTTTGGACAAAGGGAAAGCCAGATACAGGATAATTTAATCAACTTTAATGACCTGATGTGGTTTTCACACTATTGGAATAATAAGGATTCCAGGGCTGATCTGGGGTCTGATCAATGCACTGGAGCTGTGCCAAACCTTATCTCTCCTAAGGATGGCAAGGTGGATTTTTCTGATTTGTTGATATTTACATCTATGTGGAATTGGTGGAATAATAAGTAGTTACAAGCCGTGAACGGTGAACTTGGAACTTAAGTAGGTGAAAATAAATGCATGAGGCAGCAATTGCTCAATCCATACTTGATATGGTTGTTGATACAGCCAAGAAAAACAATGCGGAGAGGATTACTTGCATTAATTTGAGGCTGGGTGATCATGCTTGTATCAACCATGATTCGCTTATGTTTGCCTTCTCATGCATGGCTCAAGGCAGTATGGCTGAAGGGGCAGGGTTAATCATTACCCAGGCAGACAAAGACCCATTCAGTCTGGAGATTGAATCAATAGAGGTAGATGAAATTGATGAAGGTGATAGAGATAGCAGCCTCGGTTTTGAAAGGAAATGACAGGATTGCTGATGAGAACCGGATTGTTTTTAGAGATAATCATGTGTTTGTGGTCAATGTTATGGGATCCCCTGGTGCAGGCAAAACATCACTCCTGCTGAAAACCATTGAGGCATTGGGGCAAGGGTTTAACATAGGGGTAATAGAGGGTGATATTGCTACCAGTCATGATGCTGAATTGATTCAAGCAGCTGGTGTGCCAGTAGTGCAGATAAATACTCAAGGGGCATGTCACCTGGATGCAATGATGATCAAAACAGCTCTTACCCATTTTGACCTGGCTAAAATTGATCTGCTTTTTATCGAGAATGTAGGCAACCTTGTCTGCCCGGCAGGCTTCAGACTGGGAGAATCAGCCAGAATAGTGGTTTCAAGTGTGCCTGAGGGTGATGATAAACCCAAGAAATACCCTGGAATGTTCAGGGTGGTGGATGCTGTCCTGCTTAACAAGATTGACCTGCTGGATGTCTTTGGATTTAATACCAACACGTTTAAGGAAGATGTTCTGCCGGCAGGTTTTTCTTCCTTTTCTTCAAAGCCGGAGATATTTGAGGTTTCATGCAAAACTGAGAAAGGTCTTTCAGTGTGGCTTGATTGGCTGAAAAAACATGGTGGTGTTGTTTGCAGATAAAGGCAAGGATAACATTAGAGGGTATTGTTCAGGGTGTTGGGTTTCGGCCATTTGTTCATAGGCTGGCTGAGTCATTTCACCTCTCAGGCTGGGTGGCGAATACAAGCAAGGGTGTTGTCATCGAGGTTGAGGGAAACAGGGAAGGGGTGGATGGATTTTATCAGCAGGTATTGGATTCACCACCACCTATAGCCGTTATTATGAGGCAGACAATCGAGTTTTTCTCGGCTCATTCTGCCGGAGTGGCTCATTCTGCCGGAGTGGCTCACTCTGCCGGAGATGCTATCTCGTTTGAGATACGGGATGGCATTATCTATCCAGATGAGTTTACCCCCATCTCCCCTGATATGGCTATGTGTTCTGACTGCTATCAGGAACTCATTGACCCTGACAATAGGCGACACAACTATCCATTTATTAACTGTACAAATTGTGGGCCAAGGTTCAGTATTATTCAGTCCACCCCTTATGAGCGTAAGAACACAACCATGCGGGATTTCAAGATGTGTCAGGAATGTGAGGCTGAATACCATGATATTGCCAACAGGCGGTATCATACTGAGCCAAATGCCTGCCCTGTATGCGGTCCTGAGTTGTGGCTGTGGAAGGATAAAGAGCTTGAATATGATGACCCTATAAAAAGAGCCATTGAGCTTCTAAAGGATGGCAATATTGTAGCTGTAAAAGGGATTGGCGGGTTTCATCTGGCATGTAATGCTCTGGATATTGATGCTGTAAGCCGTCTGCGGAAAAGGAAACGTCGTGAGAAAGAAAAGCCGTTTGCCATCATGTCAGGGGATATGGCATTAATACAACAATGCTGTGAGGTTAATGAGCAGGAAAGGGATTTATTGCTTTCAACTGCCAGACCAATTGTGCTGCTAAAGAAAAGACTGCCTTGCCCCATCCCTGATGTTGTTGCTCCAAACAATAGATACCTTGGTGTAATGTTACCTTATGCACCGCTTCACCATCTTTTAATGGCTGATAAGGAAATACCTGCCTTAGTGATGACCAGTGGCAACATCTCTGATGAGCCATTAATCAAGGATAATGATGAGGCAGCAGTCAGGCTCTCTGGTATAGCGGATTATATCCTTATGCACAATCGGGATATTTATAATCGATGCGATGACTCAGTGGTTCAGGTAATAGGCGAAAAAGGCGAAAAAGGCGAAAAAGGCGAAAAAGGCGAAAAAGGCGAGAAGAAGATGGTTATCCGACGTGCACGCGGGTATGCTCCGTATCCAATAACACTTGATAGGGAGATGAACCCTGTTCTGGCAGTTGGCTCTGAGCTTAAATCCACATTTTGTTTAAGCCACAGGAATTTTGCCTTTTTGAGCCAGCATCTGGGTGACTTGAAGGGATTTAAGGTTTTCGAGTTTTTTAAGGAGGCAGTAGAGCAATATAAAAGGCTTTTTAAGATAGAGCCAGAGATTATTGCCCATGATTTACACCCTGATTACCTCAGTACCAGGTTTGCTATTGGATATTCCTGCCTTCAGCC
>JASEHA010000254.1:2773-3614 GCA_030018795.1 bacterium | reverse complement strand
AAACAACGGCTAATCGGCTGCTTGAAAGCCTCCCTTCGCGAACTTGGGTTAAGCCACAGATTGCACAGGAGAGGACGGGGTCAGACTAAAAACTAAAAATTAAGCTTGATAATCTGATAAATTCATGCTCTAATTATTCTCAGTATTTTCAGAAAGAGAGGGGGCGTAGTAAGATTGAGACAGATGCAAGAGTTTTATTTCTCAAGCGTAGCTTGAAATATAGCATACTAACTGTGCTAAACGAAAGGAGATAGCTCAATTTTTCAGGAGAGAACCTGCTATAATAACTTACTTATACAAAAATCAACCCCTTAATTTTTAGTTTTTAGCCTGACCCCTGACCCTCCATATATCTATAATTGTTGATAAAATCGACAAACCTTTGTCGTCAGAGGGAATTGTGGGATTTAGATGCGTTTGCCCTGGGAAAGTATTAATATTCCTCTGGCAGATTCTTTAACTGTGAATAATAGAATACAGGGCCATCCTTACAGACAAAGATATTTTCTATGTTACATCTGCCACATTTACCCAAGCCGCATTTCATCTTCATCTCAAGGGTGGTGACGATATTGTCATCTGCAAAGCCTAACTCAGCCAATGCCTTCAGGGTAAACTTTATCATGATTGGCGGCCCACAGATAATAGCCACTGTATTTTCTGCTGCAGGGTTCATCTCCTTCAGGATTACTGGAATCAGTCCCACCCTGTGCTTCCATTCATCATTGCCCCTGTCAACGGTTAAGGCTACATCAACATTATCGCTATTCTGCCACTCTACAATCTTATCCTTATAACAAATATCCATTGGGCTTCTTGCCCCATAAAGAATGGTTATTTT
>JASEHA010000254.1:0-2409 GCA_030018795.1 bacterium | reverse complement strand
GTCTCGTTCCTTATCTCTACTACCCTTGCTATATTTGGAGAATAAATATTACTCATTTTACCCCTTCTAATACTCTCTTTATGTCCATGCCAACCGGGCAATACCTGATGCATCTTCCGCAACCTGTGCAGAGATACTCATTGAAGTTATCAACATGATACCTGAACTTATGCATAACCCTTTGACGAAATCGCTGTTTGCTGTCAGACCTTGGATTTACCCCGCCAGCCATTTTAGTAAATGACTCTAGACTACAGCTATCCCATGTCCTGTTCCGCTCACCCTCTGTATACCCTTTCAGGCATTCACTTATATCAAAGCAATAGCATGTGGGGCAAACAAAGGTGCAGACATTGCACTTTAAGCAGGGCAGATGTGCTGTATCCCAGTATGGGGATTCAAAGGCAGTATCAAGGCTTTTCTTAATCTCGTCCAACTCCAGCCTTTCCGGCATCTTCTTCGCTGCAGCCTGCTCAGCCTCTTGCTTTAAGGCAACATCGTTTTCTGTTGCAGGCTCAAGATACCTACTGCCTTCAATAATCTTTTTCCCTTTTTCAGTAACAACCTCAACAAGATACCTCTCACCTATCAGTGTCAAAAGCAGGTCACTGCCAGTTTTGCTCACAGGGCCGCTATCCTCAAACGAGTTGCAAAAGCATGTTGATTGAGGTGTAGCACAGGAGATACTAATTATCGCGGTTTTCTCTCTTCTCGAAAAATAAGACTCATCACGGTACTCACCCCAGTTAAATAGCTTATCTAACAACAAAAAACCCTTTGCATCACATGGCCTGCATCCAAAGATTATCGTCTCCTCAACCTTTTCGTATTTTTCGCACGCCTTTAATTCCATACCGTCAGATGTCTTTGCAAACTCAAATAATCTATCACACTGCGGATATATTATCCCCTTTGATGAGGTATTGGTCTGCAGGGCATTGCCATCATACTCATCAAAAGATGCTATTGCCTCATATAAAACGGTTGTCGCTGCCTTTTTTGGGGCATAAACAGTATACACTCCAATCAAGTCATTGATTAGTGATTTCAGATTGTCGATAGTGATTGTATAATTCATCATATTATTCCTTGTCCAGCTTAAGTGGCATAACTACTGTCACAAGCAAGATGCTTGTGTTACCATAGCAATTCATCCTTCTTAAAGGTAGAAAACGGGTGCTCCTGCTCCTGACCGCTTACATACCCAAATAATTCCAGAGCATCCATGGCTATCTTTTTCGTCAGTAGATGTAATGGTATCCCTACTGGGCAGGCATTATCGCAAGCTCTGCAATCAGTGCACCTTCCAAAGACATGCATCATTCGAATCATAGAGAAAAGCTTATTTCTCTCTATACTCACCGCTTCATTCAGGTATTTGGGCATGGTTCTATTGACAAAGCAATCAGGGCAGTAGCAAACAGGGCATACCTGCCTGCAGGCATAACACCTGATACACCTGGCAAACTCCTTATTCCAGAATGCCTCTTTCTTCTTAGCCGATAATTTCTCGAATTTTTCTTTTTTCTCTGCAGCCTTATCACCCGCAACTATAGCCTTTGTCCCCCTGCCATCACAGCCAGCACATTTCTCATCTACCCTCTCGGTAGCCTCTTCACAAACCACATCAATAACCACCACATTTTCATCAGGTATCTGGTGCTCCTTGATCAGCTCACGAATAGAGGCAACATCACACCCCTTAGCCACAATCCCTATCTTCAGCTTTTTGTGTATTGGCAGATAAACAGCAAGATTATTTGTGCAATATTTATTGATAACTAATCTATCCACATCCTTTTCATTGCTTATGAACACAGGTCTGGTATGAAAGGCATCATATCCTTCTTCATATCCAATAATGACTTCAACCCTGCTTTGAACCAATAAATTTCTGGCTGTTTCCTGTAATATCTTATTCATCTTTCTTCCAATCCCTTACATCATCAACTACTTTTTTGACAACCTCAGCAAACCTTTTTCCTTCTGAGGCAGAAACCCATGTTGCCTGAAACCTTCTCTCATCTATCCCAAAAAATTCCAGCAGCCTTTTTAAGGCCGCATGCCTTCTCCGCCAGTAATAATTCCCTTCAGTATAATGGCAATCACCCGGATGACACCCTGAAACCAGAACCCCATCTGCACCATTATGGAATGCCTCCATAATCAACACAGGATCCATCCTGCCAGTGCATGGAATCCGTATAATCTTAATGTTTGTCGGATAGACTATTCGGCTCAAACCCGTTAAATCAGCACCAGCATAGCTGCACCAGTTGCATAAAAAACCAATGATATTGACATCTTGCTTCATTTGCTCTTCCTTTACTTAAAATAAATCAAATTATGAAATTTCGCTTTAATCTTTTGGCAACCGCTGATGTTGTCCCTGTTCCCCCAAAAGGGTCT
>JASEHA010000253.1 GCA_030018795.1 bacterium | reverse complement strand
CACACTCTGCGTCATAACTATGTGACACAGAGTGTGGGAACCAGAGCTAAGATTTTACTCTGTGAATCTGGGTGGTGGGTAAGATTAGCTAAAATCTGTACCATTCTTTTTCAGAATCTGTGTAATCTGTGTAATCTGTGGATTAAATCTATTCCATCTTCCTACTCCACCGTAACACTCTTAGCCAGATTTCTCGGCTGATCAACATCACAACCCTTTTTGTCTGCAATATAATATGCCAGAAGCTGGAGCGGGATGATGGTCAGTATTGGGCTGAATATCTCCATGGTATGCGGCACATAGATGAGATGATCTGCCTTCTTGGCTATTTCCATATCCCCTTCTGTTGCCAGAGCAATGACAATCCCATCTCTTGCCTTTACCTCTTCGATATTACCTAATATCTTTTCATAGGTTTTGCCACAGGTAGCAATGGTGGCTACAGGCATATCCTCGTCAATCAAGGCAATTGGTCCATGCTTCATCTCTCCGGCAGGATACCCTTCTGCATGGATGTAGGAGATTTCTTTTAATTTCAATGCACCCTCAAGGGCTATGGGATAATTTATCCCCCGGCCAAGGTACAGAAAATCCTTGTAATAACTAAACTCATGGGCTAATTTTTTAAGTTTTCCATCCTTTTCGTCCGATTTAAGGATATTTTCTGTTAAGTGTGGTAATCTGCGAAGTTCATTGATCAATTCTTTTGCCTGTTCAGATCCAATGACACCCCTTTCCCTGCCAAGATATATAGCCAGCAGATACAGGGCAGTCAACTGGGAGGTAAAAGCCTTGGTTGAGGCAACACCTATCTCTGGACCAGCATGGGTATAGATGGTTCCATCAGATTCTCTGGGGATAGAGCTGCCAAGCACGTTGCAGATAGAGATTATCTTGGAGCCCTTTGATTTTGCCTGTCTTATGCCAGACAGGGTATCAGCAGTCTCGCCTGATTGAGAAATGGCTATGGTTAATGTCTTGTTAGAGATGATAGGATCCCTGTATCTAAATTCAGAGGCAATATCTACCTCAACGGGAATCCTTACCAGCTCTTCAATGATAAATTTTCCAACTAATCCAGCATGCCATGATGTGCCGCAAGCAATAATAGTCACCTTTTCTATTTCGTTAATCTGGTGCGAAGACAGTTCCATCTCTTCCAGATGAATATTATCCTCGCCAAGCCTTGTTCTTATAGTATCCTCGATGGCTGTAGGCTGTTCAAAGATTTCCTTGAGCATAAAATGCCTGTAACCTGCCTTTTCAGCCTGGGCAGCATTCCATGTAATCTTGACCACTGCCTTTTTCTGCTCTTCACCATCCAGATTTGTAATCCTTACCCCATTTTGATTCAAGACTACCATCTCTCCATTGTCAAGAAAGATAACATCTCTGGTATGATTTAATATGGCTGGCACATCTGAAGCAATAAAGTATTCATCTTTCCCAAGCCCTACAATCAATGGGCTGTCATTCCTGGCTGCAATAATCTGTCCCGGGTCATTCAGGCTCATTACACCAAGAGCATACGTGCCTTTCACCTTTTGTAAGGCAAGACGCACAGCAGTATACAGATCATCAGTAAACTCTTCCTCAATCAAATGAGCAAAAACCTCTGTATCTGTTTCAGAGACAAAAACATGCCCTCTTGCCTGAAGCTTGTCCTTCAGAGAAAGATAGTTTTCTACAATCCCATTATGAACAACCACAATCTCATTCTTGCAATCCCTGTGAGGATGGGCATTTTCCTCAGATGGGCGGCCATGTGTTGCCCATCGGGTGTGTCCAAGTCCAATATTGCCCAGCACTGGTTGTGCCTTAACCATCTCTTCTAACTCACTCAGTTTACCCTTGCTTCTTCGGACTTCAATCATATTATTGCTTAAAACAGCTATTCCAGCAGAATCATACCCTCTGTATTCCAGATGTTTTAATCCGTCAAGTAAAACAGGGGCAACATCCTGATGACCTATGTATCCAACAATACCACACATAAAATACCTCCATTTTGTTTTGTAATCTTGTGTAAGGAAGGAAAAATGGAAAAACTGGAAAAAGGGAAATTTATATTTACTTCTTCCCCATTTTTCCCTATTTCCCCTTTTTCCTTTATTACACCTGCAATTATCCAGCCACTACGTTTACCCCATCAACCCATAAAGGCGGGGTAAGGATGCTGTCGTAGCACGACACCTCTGAGCCTATCTCAATGAGATGATTCAATGTTTCGTATGCATTTCCTGCAATCATAGCATCCTTAATCCGGCCGACAATCTCCCCATTTTCCACCTTAAAACCAAGGTCAACATTGACTGAAAACTCTCCAGCCAGAACATTGCTTTGCCCGCCACCAATAACTTGTTGAACAATCAGCCCATCTTTCATCTGTTTTATCATTTCGTCAAGCGTCATTTCCCCTGGCTGGATAACCAGATTACTGCAATGGGGTGATGGCAGCGTGTCAAAACCACGATAGCCATTGCCAGTAGATTTGCTATTCATAAGCCCTGCGGTTTGAAGGTCAAAAAGATGATTCTTTAAGATACCATTTTCAATCAATGCCAGCCTTGAGGTTGGCATCCCTTCATCATCTATGGGACAACTGTTTGAGGCAAAATCTATGGTGGCATCATCCATGATGTTTAACCGCAAGTCTACAATCTGCTGCCCTATCTTATCCCCAAGCGGAGAAACCCCTTTTTGCACCATCTTTCCATTTACTCCCAATTCAATTGGTTCAAGGAGTGTGCTTACAGCGTGAGGGGTAAAGATAACAGGCATTTGTCCTGTTTTTATCACAGCATCCCTTTTGGCTAAGGCAAGGGCAGCGGTTATCTTCTGTGGAATCTTTGTCTGCAGATCCTTTGAATATTTACATGACCATTCCCCATCAAACACCCAGATAAGGCTCTGTCCAGAAACCAGCAGACCTTCTACAGAAACACCAAGGTGTGACCTTTCATAGGATACATCCAATCCTGAGGAATTCATCAGCCTTATGGTAGACACGGATCTGCTTATCTCCAATCCACACTGAACATCAGGTTCCTTTCCAAGGATATAATCGATAATTCCCTCACCCATATCCTTTATCTCCCTGGCTGATAAAAGGGTTGTATCTTTATCAAAGATACAAACATCCTTTAACCCCCCTACTTGCGAAGGAAAAGCAAACAATGCCTTTTGACCAAAGGAAGCACTCTCTAAGGCATAGGCGATTAATGTATTAATCCTGTCAGGGTTTGAGGCAATATCTTTAGCAGAAACAGAGGTAGTGCTGGAAAACCCGATCTGTCCCTGATGAATAACCCTCAAACCAATCCCCTCGATTTGTCTTGAGCGAATGCATTTCAGTTTATTGGATTCAAACTTTACAGGCAGACTTTCCTTTTGAACATAAATTATCTCTGCAGAATCTACCTGTTTTAAGCAATTATTCAAAATATTTTTCATAACGTTTTCTCCCTATAATAGTAAGGAACAATCTCGATCGTTCCCTGCAACAACTATCTTTTTATAGATTAAGTTTATCATATAGAGACTTAGATGTCAAGAGAGAAATGAGCCTCTCTGAATATTCGATAAAGCGAGAGTGTTGCATAGCCTCTCCCGCCATATCTACACTCTTAAGCACTGCTTGACT
>JASEHA010000252.1 GCA_030018795.1 bacterium | reverse complement strand
GATAGAATCCTGGGCTACTATAAATGTCAATTTCTTTATTGGATTGCATATATATACTGCCATTGAAACAGCCATTTTATCACCCCTTTTGATGTAACCTGTCATAAGTCTGTAGTGAGGGGTCTTTAGACCCTGCATCAACGCTATAAGGCACATTTAAGATGCACATGAAGATGCTCACTACATACATGACTCTGTTGATTTAGTCAATTTTTGCGAGACCATCATACCGCATATTGCGCTTCATGCAAACCAAACAACCACATACTGTATGCCTAAGATGCTGAACGGTAGTAAATCAACAGAGTCATACATTACCTGGTTATTTAACAACCCCAACCTTGCCCTGTAATATCTCCCTGCAGGTTTATCATAGGTTGAACTGGATATTCTAAGTGCTTGTGAAACCACAATATCAGGAAAAACAGAAAAAATTTATAGAAACAGCCGCTATATCCAAAAGATATATTGTCCCATCTAAGTTAATATCACACCATTGGTCATATCCCGTATCACCACTGCTCTCAAGGCATTACAGTGGAAAACCACATATTCCACAGATTATTTAACAGCTTGATTATGCAGTTTGTAAGAGCCTTAATTTTTGTATTCTATCACACTTAAATCAAAAAGTCAAATAAAAATTGAACAATACCTATCAAATCCCTTGACTTTTCCTCTGCCTTATGTTATTATTCCTACTATTCGATGTTCAAATTTTTCTGCCTATTAATTTTATCTTGAGTGTTACATTGCAAATAGTAACTCAAGCTTCCAGCTTAATAGATAGGAAGCACTACAAAGCAGTGCGTCCTATCGTTCGCAAGCAAGATGTTTGCGTTATATTTGTTCTAATGGTGAAAAACTTGAACATTGAGCACTAAGAACATAGCTTCGCGAATTAATTAATGGAAAGGAACCACAGATTTCACGGATTACTTAGATTTTTGAGTTGACATATTTGTGGAATCGTGAGATAATTATGTTATACTCAGCACAGTCATAAATAACCAGTTCCTAAGTTACGACTTGTTGATATCAAATTGTAAATCGGCGTGGTTCAATTCCATAGCGCGCAGGGTAACAAATACTTGTTGGTTTCTGTCATTGCGAGCGAAGCAAAGCAATCTCGACTTATGGGATTGCTTAGTCGATTCACTCCTCGCAATGACGAAAAAAGTGTTACCTCGTTTTGAACCATGCCTGTAAATCTGTGGTTTTTCTACAAAACTTTGAATTCATAGACAGCAAGGAGGAAGTAACAGAATGAGAATTTGTGTGGTAGGGACAGGTTATGTTGGCTTAGTTACAGGCACATGCCTTGCTGAACTGGGAAATAATGTTGTTTGTGTTGATGCTGACACAGAAAAGATAGACACCCTTCAAAAGGGTATGATGCCTATCTATGAACCTGGTTTAGAGGAAATAGTTCATCGAAATGTGAAAGAAGAGAGGCTTTCATTTACCACCAGCATAGCAGAAGGGGTGGATGCTGCAGATATTATCTTTATTGCTGTTGGGACACCACCAAAAGAGGATGGGGAGGCAGACCTTTCATTTGTTGAGCAAGTGGCTCGTGATATAGCCTTAAACATGAAATCTTATAAGATAATAGTAGAAAAAAGCACTGTGCCTGTTGAAACAGGAGAGTGGGTAGCCCATACTATCAAGATAAACAATAAGAACAAGGTTGAATTTGATGTGGTTTCTAATCCTGAATTTTTACGAGAGGGAACAGCTATCCATGATACTATGAACCCTGAGCGAATAGTTATTGGCACCAATAGTGCAAGGGCAGAGAAAATAATGCGAGAACTATATAAGCCATTTAATGCCCCGCTGATAGTTACAGATATTAAAAGTGCTGAAATTATTAAACATGCATCTAATGCCTTTCTGGCAATGAAGATATCGTTCATTAATGCTATTTCCAGAATATGTGAATTAACTGGCGCAGATGTGGTTAAAATAGCTGAGGGCATGGGTTATGATAGTCGGATAGGAAAGGCATTCTTGAATGCTGGCTGTGGGTTTGGAGGGTTTTGTTTCCCCAAGGATCTGGAGGCATTTATCAAGATATCGGAAAAATTAGGGTATGATTTTGAGCTTTTAAGGGCAGTGAAAAAGATAAACGAAGAACAAAAGAAATTAATGGCAAAAAAAATAAAAGATGCCTTATGGATTATTAAGGGTAAGACTATAGGAATTCTTGGGTTAGCGTTTAAGCCCAATACAGATGATATGAGGTTTGCCCCATCCATTGATATTATAAAACAGCTGCAGACAGAGGGAGCAAGAATAAAAGTCTTTGACCCGGTAGCTATGGAACGGGCTGAAAGACATAGACTGCTTGAAGATGTTGAGTTTTGTAAAAATGCTTATGCGGTAGCTATGGATAGTGATTGCCTTGTTATCCTCACTGAGTGGAATGAATTCAAAGAATTGGATTTGCTTCGGATTAAAGAGGCTATGAAAAACCCGGTAATTATTGATGGCAGAAATATCTATGATTCAGCAGCAATGAAGGAAATGGGTATTGTTTATCGGTTCTCATCTATGTGATAAATTGCTTGATAAAGGACATGAGGTTATCTGTATCGACAACCTTATCACTGGTTGTGTGGAGAATATTGACCATATTCGACACGAGAGGTTCAAGTTTTATAAACACGATGTTACAGAATTCATCTATGTTGATGGTGAGATAGATTTTATCCTTCATCTGGCTTCTCCAGCAAGCCCTATTGATTATCTTCAGTTACCTATTCAAACATTAAAGGTTGGTGCCTTGGGTACACACAAAACCCTTGGGCTGGCAAGGGTAAAAAAAGCAAGGTATCTTTTAACCTCTACATCAGAGGTATATGGCGATCCGCTGATTAATCCACAACCTGAAGATTACTGGGGAAATGTTAATCCTGTTGGTCCAAGGGGTGTTTATGACGAAGCCAAACGGTTTGCAGAGGCAATGGTTATGGCCTACCATAATTATCATAAAATAGATACCAGAATCGTAAGGTTATTTAATACTTTTGGTGAAAGAATGCGATTAAATGATGGTCGAGTAGTTCCTGTCTTTATCCCTCAGGCATTAAAAGGTGAACCATTAACAGTCTTTGGGGATGGAAGTCAGACCAGAAGCTTTTGCTATATTTCTGATACGGTTGAAGGAATTTATCGGCTAATGCTTGCTGATGTCCATGAACCAGTCAATATTGGCAACCCAAACGAGATGACTATCCTTGAATTTGCTCAGAGGATAATTGAGATTACTGGCAGTAAGAGTAAAATTATCTTCCAACCCCTTCCTCAGGATGATCCTAAACAACGCAGACCAGATATCTCTAAGGCAAAAAATCTCCTTGATTGGCAACCCAAAATAGGTCTGGAGGAAGGGTTGAAAAGAACAATAGAATGGTTTAGGGAACGGATAAAAAAAGAGAATAAATAAAAATCGCTATTTTTCGTATGCTCAATAAAGTCGTAAACTTAGGAGGAGATTTTATACTCGATGTTCAAGTTTTTTCTGGTGACCAAGCAAGGAGGCGTGAAGGCGAGAAGGCGAGAAAAATGAGATTCGATGAAAAACTGCGACCTGTGCGGTTGAAATATGCTACAGTTTTATCGAATTACCTACGAAATTT
>JASEHA010000251.1 GCA_030018795.1 bacterium | reverse complement strand
GACCTGGTTTCACCGCCTGATGGCACAGAAACCAGCACCACGCCAGCTCTGGACTGGTCAGACGCTATAGATCCTGACCCGGACGACACGGTTACCTACACCCTGTGGATAGACGACTCCGCTGATTTCTCAAGCCCTGTGGCCACCAGAACCACGGGCAAGGTGAGTGCATACGCCGTGGTGAAGGATGATAACCTGCAGAATCACACTATCTACTACTGGAAGGTAAAGGCAGAAGATAACCATGGTGGTGTTATCTGGAGCAACCAGCTTAACTGGAGGTTTAGAACGCCAATTTTATCCCGGACCAGGTTTACGGATATTAACGGGAATGATGTTGGTACGTACACAATTAAAGATACAGTCTATATTGAGACCACTGACCACGACCAGAACCTTAACCCATCACAGCAGGAGACCGTAACCATAGTAGTTGCTGATACAGGGACAAATGATGAGGAAACCGTGATATTAACAGAAACCGATATGAATACAGGTGTATTCTTCGGCAGTCTGCCATGTTCTGCTGAGCAGGGAAGCAAGGGAGATGGTGTAATCTACACACTCCTTCATCATACCATTCAAGTGAAATATACGGATCCGAATGATGCCAACGATATATCTAATGATACAGCAATGATGACCACAAAACTAACCCTTGTGGCTGAGCCACGCATTATTGTTGGTAATGGCTCTGACACCAGTCGTCTAACAGCAACAATTCCAGGTGCTCCAAATGGAAGCCAGATTTATTTTGTCACAGAGGAAGGTATATTTCCTAATGGAGCAAAGACCATTACTCTACCAACTATTAGAGGGGTAGCTACTACTGTTTTGACTGCCAGCCTTATCAGTACCAACCCACTAACGGTAACTACTACTGCTTCAGCTACTATTGGTGATTATTCAGATAGTGAGCAGATAAACATCCTCTTTACCCCAGGGGTAGTAGAAGGACAGGTAATCAACCATACTACTGACCAGCCTGTTGGAGGGGCAGTAGTAAAGGTAACAGATATGGAAGGGAAGATAATTGGCACCAGAACAACCGGGTCTGATGGTAAATACTGCATACCAATACCCAAAACTGGCAGCTACCTTACCTATATTACCTTACCCAACCAACAAACCTCTCTTGGTGAACAATCAGTCAATGTAGTTAATCTGAACATACCAACTAACCCGGTCAATCTAATTCAGGGTACGGTCAAGAAAAAAGATACTCAAGCAGGTCCTACCCCTATCCCTGATGTTACCTTATCCCTACTGCAAGAAACAGGACAGGTGGTTCAGGATATACAAGGTAACCCGGTAGAGATTACTACGGATGATAAGGGTAATTTTGTGGCTTCAAATCTTCCAGTTGGGACATTTACCTTAGCTGTAACTAAAGTACCTGCAGGCTACTATGCCTATGATCCAAAGTTTCCGGAGTATGGAAGGGTAACCGTAAATATCAAGAAACATGGGACAACCATCATCAATATTGAGGAGTTGATTGACCCGTATGGATATGTTTATGATGCTCAGAGCTTAGAGCATTTGACAGGAGTGAAGGTTGATTTGTGGAGATTTAAAGAAAATAGCTGGCAATTTTACTCTCCCATGCCAGATTACTTGAATCAGCCCCAACCCAATCCGGATACTACTGATGTTGACGGAAACTACAGCTTTATGGTGCCTTCAGGCAGCTATCAATTAAGGATAGACTCTGGCTCGTATACCTCAACCAGCGGAATATCTAATCTCTATTTGGCTTATCAAAGTGGCACTATTACAGTCGGCACTCAGGTAGTGAATTTCAATATTCCCCTTACCCCTGGGGCACCTCAACTGAGAGCCATAAAAACCGTAAGTGATAATAATGGAACTCAATTGCAACCAGGCGATGCATTAACCTATAGTATCAAGGTTACCCATTATGGCGGGGTTAATGCTACCGGGGTGGTCATAAAGGATAATATCCCTGAATACACCAGCTATATCCCGGGAAGCATAAAGCTAAACAATGAACCGGTAACAGCTAATGTATACACACAGGGTCTGCTTACTGTTCCCATAGGCACCATAACATCCGGAGGCAGCTGTACCATTACCTTCCAGGTAGGTGTGGATGTGCTTACCCCGGATGGAACTATAATCACTAACCAGGCAAGCATAGAATGCGAAGAACTATCTCCTCTACTGACAGATGGGAATGATGGTATGCCTGATATCCAGAAAACATCAATTACTGTAGTTGCCCCTGAGTTCCCATTGGTATTAACCAAGAAGAATAATAAGATAAATGGGGTAATAGGAGAGATTATAAGCTATGAGATAACCCTGAAGCGAGCAAATGGGATAGTCGGCTCTATTACTGATGTCTATATCCATGATACCATCCCTTCAGGATTCAAGTATCTTAAAGGGACAACATTTATCGATGGTAAAAAGGCACAGGATCCTGATGGGAGTAATTGCCTGATATTTGATATTGGGACAATAAATACCCAGGTTGTGTGTAAATATCAGCTGATTATTGGTGCCGGGGTAATTGAGGGGGCATACGATAATGTAGCTATAGCAAAGACAGTGGTTGCAGGTACAGGCAGTATGTCACCAGCACTTAATGGTTCTCAGATAAGATGGCAGACAATCTCCAATATTGATGTAGCCAGAGTAAATATAATCTTAAGCCCACTTTTTGATTCAGGGCTAATAATTGGCAAGGTATTTTTTGATGAGAATAAAAATGCATTGCTGGATACTGGCGAAGACGGTATCTGCGGAGTAATGGTTGTCTTAGATAATGGGCAATATGCTATTACCGATGAATATGGAAAGTACCATATCCCAGATGTGAAGGCAGATACCAGGGTGATTAAGGTTAACAGGAAAACCTTGCCTTCAGGATCAATGTTTACTACAGAAGATGTGTATTTTGTAGAGATAACCCCTGGTCTATTGGCAAAGGTAAACTTTGGGATTAATTATCCAGAGCAGGTTACGATTAAGATTGGTGGACAGGTTGAGGAGGTTGTCGAACAACCTGATGTAGATGAGGTTACAAAAGGTGAGGTTGTCAATCAATCTGATGTAGAGGAGACTACAAAGGATGAGAAAACAGTGCCAGTTGTGATTGAGAAAGGGATTGAAGAAGAAAAGGAGGTGATTTACCAGAGGGTTACAGCTGCTTTTGAACATAAGCCATCTCAGGTAAGTGTCCTGGGTAATATAATCAGCTGGCAGGCATACATTAATCAGACAAGGGTTGCTCTGCCAGAGGTAGAGGTAACACTTGAAAGTGGTTCTACCATTGATATAAGGGATAAGGAATTGATTGGTAAGGCAATTTTTATCCCTGAGATAACGTGTAAAAATGAAATAGCAGCATGGTGGTTCTTTATCACGGATTCTGATAATAAGGATATCAAAACATTGTATGGCTACGGTACTCCTTCAGGCAGGATTAACTGGGATGGCATGGATAATGGAGAATTGGTGTTAATCCCTGGTAAGATATATTATTATCAGCTCTTTATTCGTGACATAAATGGGAATGAGGCATGGAGTTCAAAACATGTATTTGGGGTGTCTCGACAAAGAAAGATCGATCTGAGACTGTATGATGTGTTGTTTAATACTAATAAGTATTTCTTACGTCAGACTGTGTAAAAACTTTTGAGCCATGCTGTTGCAATACACTGCACAG
>JASEHA010000250.1 GCA_030018795.1 bacterium | reverse complement strand
GCGTGATATTTGGATGCGTTTGACATGGGCTTACCCACACGATTCGTTAAAGAACATTACCTCTTAACTGACAACCGATCACCTATTTACTCATGACTTCCATATCAGGGCATATATTTATACGGCAGTCCCCATATCTTCACAAAGCCCTCTGCTGCCTTATGATCAAAGGCATCGGCCACATCATAAGTAGCCATTTTATAGCTGTAGAGAGAAAATGGAGATGTTCTGCCGGCAATACTTACCGTACCCTTGTATAGCCGCAGCCTTACTGTTCCGGTAACATTTGTTTGTGTTGTCTCCACAAAGGCATCCAGTGCCCTTTTCAATGGGGTAAACCACAGCCCATAATATATTAACTCTGCATATCTCAAAGCCACCATTTCCTTAAAATGGCTACATTCACGATCCAGAATCAGAGCCTGAAGTGCCCAGTGTGCCTCATGCAGGATATATGCACCAGGTGCTTCATAGACCTCTCTGGACTTAATCCCTACCACCCTGTTTTCTACCATATCTACCCTACCAACACCGTGTTTGCCGCCAAGCGTATTTAATCTCATGATAAGCTCTACCGGGTTCATTTGTTCACCATTCATCCCCACCGGGACACCTGCCTCAAACCCTATCTCTACATATTCAGGTGTATCTGGCGTATTGTTTATAGGAGAAACTATCTGAAAGCTGTCATCTGGCGGCTCAATGGCAGGGTCTTCTATAACCCCGCACTCCACGCTTATCCCCCAGAGGTTTTTATCAATGCTGTAAAGGCTGCCTTTTTTCGCTGAAACAGGGATATTATGCCTCTGAGCATACTCCATCTCTTCCTCTCTTGACTTAAACTCCCACCCTCTGGCCGGGGCAAGTATCTGAATCTCTGGGGCAAGGGTAGAAATGCCTACCTCAAACCTTACCTGATCGTTTCCTTTGCCTGTACAACCATGGGCAACCGCATCTGCTGACTCAAGTCTTGCTATTTCCACTAATTTTTTAGCAATCAATGGCCTTGAAAGGGCTGTAGCTAACAGGTATTTTTTCTCATAAACAGCATCTGCCTTAAGGGCAGGGAAGATATATTCCTGAACAAATTCCTCCTTAATATCCTCAATATATATCTTACTCGCACCAGTAGCCAATGCTTTTTGCCTCAAAGGCTCAATATCCTCACCCTGTCCCAGATCAGCCGCAAAGGCAATGATCTCTGCATCATACTGCTCCTTTAGCCACTGGATCATCACCGATGTATCCAACCCGCCTGAATAAGCCAGAACAATCTTTTTTGGTTTTATCGACATTTATTCCTCCTTAGTAATCGCTCAGCAATCGGTGGGAAGATTAACCACAAAGGGCATACCAGAGCACCAGTAAAGAATTTGACTAATACTCTGGTGACTGGTGATCTAATGTGTGCTGCGTCTTCTATTTTACCACATCTGCTTATGTGTCCTTATATATTCCAGCCACCTTTGCTCAAGCTCACTCATACAGGTAATATCCGGAGAATACGCTGCTGAAAGGCTGCAATCCAGATCCTTACCATTCTTCAAGTTTAGCAGGAAGCTATGAAAAAATTTGTCCTGGCCATACTTATCCATAAGATAGGTAACAATACTCAGTGTCTGGACATACCAGAGATGGATATTCTCTATTTTCTTACCACTGGTAATATTTGTATTATCCAATGCCTCTAAAGAGAAATATTTCCCCAGCCGTATCTTATTCAATAATTCCTGATATTGCTGATTATAGACATTACAATACCGTGTCTCTGCAAAGGTAGCCAGCCCTTCATCTATCCATTTAGGTATTTTCTTATGTTCCATAAACTCATAAAGAACAACATGACAGAGTTCATGCGGGATAATTGCCTCAAGCAGATATTCAACACCAAGGCAGGAATGAATGGAGCGAAGCTCACCAAAGCTGCATCCTGAGGTTTTATCATTCTTGCCGGTTACCTTCTGATAATCCTGGGCTGTGTTATGGATATAGACATGTACCTTCCCCTTTTGCCAGAACCCAAAGTATCCTATGCCAATTTTTAGCGGCAAATCAACATACGACTCAATCTGTTGTCCAATATTTTTTATTATCTCCTCTTTTTGTCCATAAATAATAAAGTTCTCCGTATTATAAGATGGATAGGAGATTTTTTCATTAAATTTTGTCAGATCAGAGAAGATATTGCCAAATCCTTCGCTACTGGTTTCCAGCTGTGTTGTTTCAACTGGTTCAGATTTTTTCTTTTCTATAAACTTATATCCCCATAATCCAAGACCAATGATGACAAATATGGTCAAGACAACATCAAATGCAATCCATTTTTTCCAATGCTTTCGTTCTGTTTTATATGGTTCATAAAAAGCAGAGGGCTCTTTATAGTCACTCTCTCTCTTAAAAACCTCATGACAGAGATTGCAATATAATGCTTCACTACTATTATTATAACCGCATTTAGGACATTCCATATCTTTTCCCTCAATAATTTTTTGCCACAAATGAACACAAACATCAGGGCAGAAGTGCACCAGATGCCAGAGCACCAGTAAAGAATTTAACTGGTGACTGGTGCATAGGACTTATTCTATACTAAATCAACAGAGTCATTTATTACGCCGAGATTCAAACAAAAAGCTGGCAGACCTATCCACAGCAGCCTTCTTATGCATAGGTTCTTCCCATATTCTACCACAACTTAACCCTTTTCTCAGAATTTACTCCTCAAATCCATGTTGAGCCATTTTTATCTCTATCCTCAATAATTCTCTTAACAGTATCGGCAATCGGTTTGATTTTTGTATTGCAGACATCGTAGATAGCTTCGACATTTACATCAAAGTACTGGTGCGTAATGATGTCTCTTAACCCCTTGGCTTTTTTCCAGTCTATTTGGGGATATTTCGGCAATAGAGAATTATCCGTAATTTTATCGAGTTTCTTCAGGGATTCCCCTATGGCAATTAATAGCATACAAATAGAGTCCAATTTTTCCATACCTGCCGGTGAATGTGTGAAGTCATCTACGCTTTTCACCGGTTCAAAACGTTCCAATAAAGTTACGGATGCTTTATGAATCTGATTTAATACTTCAAGAGTTAATTCCTTGTCATACATAAATAGTTTCCTTGTTTATTCTGCTCTTAAGAAAATCATTCATTTTTTCCCTGTAGCTGATAACATCAACCGGAATATGGAGCGTTTCTTCCAAATCCTGCTTAATACCTATCATGTTGAATAAATCTTGTTTTTCCAACTTGACCACCACATCAATATCACTCTCTTTTTTTGTATTGTCACGAGCAACAGAGCCGAAAATGCCCAATGCAATCATGCCATATTTTTGTGCGTATTTTGTTTTAAATTCTTTTAGGGTTTCTATGATTTCTGAATGTGACATATGCCACCTCCTTAACTAAAATTACCAAATTTCTGGCATTGTAGTCATTAACGCTGCGCATCACCCGTAAACCATTTATTGGATTCAGGCGAGAACACAAGATAAATCGCGTACCCTTGTATGAGATTCCTTATACTCGATGTTCAAGTTTTTTAACATCACTGGCAAATACATTAGGATCATGTCCAACAGAATTTATTAAGCAAGGCAACAGTCTGTTCCTTTATACCTCAATGAATATTCCTAACTCTCGATTTACCATCAGGACTTACGCAAAACGATAAAATACCTGCTCTATCCAAATCATTTTCCCTTTCCTGCCCGCAATG
>JASEHA010000024.1 GCA_030018795.1 bacterium | reverse complement strand
ACAGAAAGGTAAGAGATATTCGTCTTCTGTAAAAACATCTAATACAGAAGCATCTCTAAAAAAAAGGTTAGTCCTTGTGGGGACAGATGATGCCTATGTTTTTAAGATGATTAGGAAGGAGGAAAAAAAGTGAGGGGGGACAAGATGAAGCAAGACCATGGCAAGGCTATGTGGGACTTATTGCCATGGACAGCTATAGAGCAAGTAGTAGATGTCATGAATTACGGAGCAACCAAATACGGCGAAGAGAGTTGGAAAGGTGTTGAGAGCAAGCGATACTTTGCCGCAGCGATGAGACATCTGGTCGCATATGAAAAAGGCGAAATTATTGATAAGGAAAGCGAGATACATCATTTAGCTCATGCAGCGTGCAACGTGCTGTTTATGCTGTGGCTGGATGATGAGAAGAGGAGTGAGAAATAAAACGAATTATAGACATAGATGTTTCTTTTGTGTGCTCTATGCCTTTAAGACGGAGGAAGAAAAATGATTGTCTTGCAGTCAATAGATAGAAATATGATAAGAAAGACCTTCTTAAGAGAAGGGTATAAAGCTGTCAAGGTAAGAAAAGGCAGATATTCTTTTTCTATTGAGGTTATTATTTTTTTGCCTATGATGCAACACGAAAGAATTGTTAATGGCAATATCATATGCCTGACCATGAAAGAAATAAGCATGCTTACTACACAGTCTCACTGCAAAGATGATTGTCCTGCGTGCGAAAGGAATAGGGTCGCATATAAGAAAGCAATAGAAATAGTCAATACCATGTCAAATTCTTATCCGCAATATAATAAAAAGATAGCCGTATACCTAAAAGAGGTTGGAAAATAAAAAAAGGAGGTGATGTGAATGGTTAGGTTCTTAGTCGAAAGGAGATATGTTTTACATGTTTTTAGTATTATATTGCTTTTTCTTACTTTCCTATCCTGTCTTACAGACAGGAATTTGGACTTCTGGTTGTCTCGTTGGCAAGGGAGAGATATCGATATTCCTTTCTGGATAAGCATAGTTCTTTCAGTAATATTGAATATGTTTATGCTATTAGTAGATATTATTGGTGAGGTATTTAGATATTGTATTCAATAAAGGAGGTTGTGTTATGAAAAAAATCTTGTTTCTTGTCTATTTATGTTTCTCGATGGCGGTTTTTACAAATGATTGTATGGCAGGAAATGGAGGTGTCTCTGTCAACGCTAATTACAAAAACTCGACAGTAACATACTCCTATGGGATTGTAACAGGAGCACAGAGTGGGTTGTCTTTTCCTATAGGTGCTAAATTCTATACTGGAGAAGGTGGTGGCGTTGCTGTTAGTATAGAGGCTGATTACCTTTGGAGTATCGGGTCGTCCTTATTTGGAGGTGTTTACTATGGGTATGATTACTTTGTAACAGGCGACAATGCTGGCACAGGAATAACTTTGCATGGGTTGAAGCTGGTAGTAGCATTTTGAAAAAGGAGACTGTGATATGAGAGAGAACAGGATTGTTGTTCTTAGGTTAATTAATAGTCGATTTGCGACATCAATAGAAAAGGGCTTGCTATTGTTTAAGGAAATTACAGAAAGGCTGGAAACGGAAGGCACAATCCTGTTTATTGATTTTTCAAACATAAAGGCAACTACAGCCACTTTTTGGGAAACGATTGTTTGTTTGTTTTACGATAATTATGGTAGCTTATTTTTAGATGATCGGATCAAGATTGAATATATGCTTGAAAAAGATATGGATATTTTGCGAAGGGTAACAGGAAAGGCAAAGGAATATTTTGAGGATAAAGATGCAAAAGAATAAAATGAGCAAAAATTGGGTAGAGAGTCTATATGAAGCACTTGCCTATATCGGCGGTGCAGGGATTACGGCTTCACTAATAAGGCAATTTAGTAAGCCATATTATGTATGCCCAAGCTGTGGGTTGGAAGTCTACAGGGGCAGTCATTATTGCTTGAATTGTATGGCAAAGTTATTATGGAAGATATAAGGAGGCATTATGATAATAGAAGGAATAAAGCTGGAAAATTTTACTGTTTTCGAGGATATTGATATTGATTTCTGTAAAGGTGTTAATATTTTTCTCGGAGAGAATGGAACAGGTAAAACACATTTGCTAAAAATGCTATACTATATGTGTTCTTATCAATATGGGGAGGTAATGCCATTTTCAACTCCCTTTCCCTGGGAACTTTTTATAGGTCTCAGAAAAATAAAAGGACAAAGCAAAGACATATTATCTACACACGATAAAGCAATACCATATTCTGTAAACATCAAGGTTGACAATATTAGTTTTAACTATGATCACAGTGTATTTTGTCTATCAGCAGATAAAGCAAATTGGAAGCCAGCAGTTTTTATTCCAACGAAGGAAATGCTTTCACACTCAAAGGGGTTGTTGGCATTAAAGAAAAAAGGAGATGTCTTGTTTGATAAAACATTAACTGATATAGTAGCAAAAGCTGCGTTGGATGAAAGCAAAAGCATATCTCAATTAAGTCAAAAGCTTCTGAATAATTTATCAGGCATAATTGATGGGAAGGTTGTATATGAAGAAGATACTTTTTATATCGTAAAAAATAATGGTCAGAAGATTGAGTTTTCGATAGAAGCAGAAGGCTTGCGAAAATTTGGACTTTTGTGGAAACTTATTCGCAATGGATTAATTGAAAATGGCACCGTTTTGTTTTGGGACTTGCCTGAAGAGAGCATACGTCCTAAGCTAATTCCAAATATTGCAGAGATGCTTCTTGAGCTTCAACGAAACGATGTGCAAATATTTCTTACTACACATGATTACAATCTGGCAAAATATTTTGAAATAAAGCAAAAACAAGGGGATAATGTTGTTTATCACAGCTTGTTTAAGACTAAGAACGGCGTGCAGCATGCTAAAGCGGTAACCTATAGAGACATAGCAAATAATCCTATAGAAGAAGCCGATGAAAAATTATACAATGATATACTTCATTCAGTTTTTTGTATTTCATGAAAATATTTCACTTAACAAAACAAGAAGTATAGTATATATTATATAGCATAATCGTTATGGCTCTGAGGGAATATCAACAACTCTTCCTACAGACTCTGGGATCACCCCAATCTAAGGGGATATATTCCAGAGAGATGTTTTTCATATTCGATGTTCCTGAAGCCATGTTTCAGTTTTCCCGCATCCATTTGATCGTTCGGCAATCCATCCGCATTAGCTGGTAGCTGATGAGTAAGGTTGCCGACAAAGTTAATAGACGGAAAGCTGGAACATCTGATATGTAAAAAGAGAAACATGATTTAAGTTCTTTACCTACATACCGAGTATAGTCTGCCACAGTTACTACCCTTCTCTACCTATTCCTATAGGAATGTGTTGACAAAATAACAAAAATATTGTATATTATGATTATCCTAAATCTTGGAGGTAATACCAATGATCTCTACTGTATATGACAATATAATAAAGAAAGAATCGTCCATGATCGGCTTACCATTTGAGATTGTGAAAGCTGTAATCAAGAAGGAGTCTAATTTTGACCCATACTGTGAATTGGGTGGTGCCGTAGGGTTAATGCAGATAACGCTCGCTGCGGCAAAAGAAGTTGGGTATAAAGGCTCACTAAAGGCTCTATACCACCCAGCAACAAACATTAAGTATGGAACAAAATATCTCAGCTCACAGATACACTTTTGGGCTGATGCACCTACCGAGGATGACCGTATTTCATTAGGCATTGCAGCCTATAATCTTGGTCAAGGACGGATACGAAAAGCCTCATTGCTTGCCAAACAAGATGGCTTTCCACATCTAAAATGGTCATTCGTAAGAAAATATTTGCCTAAGTTGATTGGAGAATCTAAACAGCTATCACGGCGAAGGATAAATATTACACTAAACTATGTGGCTTTAGTCAAGACATATGCAGCACAATTTAGTCAATCGCATGACAATATGATGACTTTTGCCGATAGTGCATTTATAAAATAATATCATTTCTTTCTTCTTGAACGAGAAAGTAAAAAGCAAAAAGCAAGCAATACTATCACAATGTCATATCCTGTTATTTTTATAACACTCCACCGTATTCTTGATCTTTTCCCTACCGCCAGAACGGCAAAAATGGATGCTTTTCAAATATTAGCCTATCCGCAGTGATGGGATTATTGCTCTTTGCTTGAATAACATATCTCTGTCCAATGTTCTGGGGAGACCAACGAATGAAAAAGTTGATATATACAGGAATAATGCCACTCTCATAAAGCCCTTCAATTAATGACCGTCTGGGAGAATGCCATCCTTCACAATGTTTCTTTTTGTATCCAGCATAAAGACATATCTTGGTAAATAATAAGTTCATTGCAGACAAGGATTGTTCCTCAAATGGATATTCACATATAAAGGATATTTCATCAGGGATTAAATGATCCCTCTCAACATTTTTCTTTAATGGCTTAACGTGAAGGACATTACCTCTTATATCTTTCCTTGTTATACTTGCCAACTCCCCACATCTCAACCCATAGATAGTAGATAATGCAAGATAAGACATATCAGCAAGATTGCCTCTTTGTTTTGTGATATGAATAATGTCCCTAACATTATCTATTGATAATGAGGGCGTATTTGTATTATACAGATTAACATGTTTTGATTTTACACTATTATCCCATACTATGCCATTAACATTAAAGAATTTTCTAACAGCAGCAAGATAAAGATTGATTGATGACTCACTGTATTTTTTCTTCTCTAACTCTGCAATAAATCCTCTCACACCATCCATAGTAAAGTTATCTTCACCAATAAGCCGAACAAACAAAGATATTGCAGAAATATACGATGACTTTGTTTGCTCAGCACAATATTTTATGCTTCTTAAAAAATTTTCAAAACATGCTTTTTCCACAAAATTATCCTTTATCTATCTTGTCTCTCAAGAGACAAGAGTGGCAAACTTTTGTTGATGCCTTTAATCTCATTTCCTTTAATTCTTCCATAATTGAATAGATATGCTTCTCCTCTGCATCTGTTTCACACATCAATGATGGAAGCTCTTCCAACCTCTTATTTGTCCATACCGTAATTATATTCCAATTGTCTCTATTTTCAGGAAGATACTTCAATGCCTCATTTACATATCCTAAAATTTTCAGTAAATGCTTTTCAATGCAGTCTTTGCAAGCCAATATTTTGGCTTGAGATGCTTTCTCTGTAATAAACTCCCTATAGTGGTCTTCCAATAATGGGAATTCTATCTTGAGATTTTTTTCAGTATATTCCTTAATATACTGGTCGCTTTGTCTTTCCATACTACTCACCACCTTCCCTTATTTGGGTTGTCATTTTCCTTACAACCTTGTCAATAATAGCATCCTCATTATAAGGATATCTTTGCTTGTTTAATGTATTCAATGAACCAACAATTGTCTCTTGCACTTTAGCATACATAGCAAGACTTTCAACGACACTTTGTGCAGCGGTCATAGGATCATTTGGCATTTGTTGTGGAACCTTATTTTGAATAAGAATTTGCAACAATGGAGCAACCTGCTGGGCAAGGTTGCCAAGAATACCCATAAACTCATATGTTTTATTCATCTGTGATGGCGATGCCATTTGCTCACCAGCGTTCTCTGTTGGCATAGTCAGAGACGAAGAGACAGGCATATCAGCTTGATTGTTTATTCCCGCAGCTATTTGTTGCAATGCAGATAAGGTTACCTCTTGAGCAGAATTAAACTCATTTTGCATTTTTTGCTGTTGAGAACTCATCTGTTCAATTATCTCGGATAGCTGTTTTATTTTATCATCTTGCTGTTGGATTATGTTCTTATACCATTCATCATTATTTGCTAAAGGAGTAACTGCTTGCATTTGTGGCTGTTCAACATCATATAGGGGAGCATTTTTTATCTCTACTATTTTATCCTGCTTAAGCCAAGCAGGAGGAACATACTCCTCCTGCAACACTTCTATTTCTTTAGGTATATCTTCAGCATTACCATATTCTTCATCAAGCACAGGTAATGTTGCATTACCAATATCCTCTATTTGCCATGAGGAAGTATTATCTTCATCATGTTTCTTCCTCCTACCTTTCTTAGGTTTTTGTTCAACCATCTTTCTCCTCCATTATTCACTTTATCCAAAAAACTTATCTTTTGGATCAATAACCCTCAAGCCCTGCTTTTTGGCTAATTCAGTTATAACCTTTTTATCATCACCAACAATATCCCCTAAATTTGCTTTTGCCTTTTCAACTATAGCCTTTTTACAAGTCGGGCAATCATAAAGAGAGTCTATTCTTGCCTTTGCAGCATCTATACCAATTGGCAAGACGCTGTCCTTCATCACCTCTTCAATAACAGACATCCTCTTACACAAGTCAGGATATGTCTCGCAAAAATTATCAGGCATTTTTTCTGACAATTTTACAATAACATCAGATAATGCTTTTTGCTCTTCTTGTATAGCAGCAACTGCTCCAATAACCTTCGGCATTGCTACAGCAACTTCCTCAACCTTTTTAGTTATCAAGGGAACTTTTCTTTGCTCATCCACATTATTTTGTGGATTTCTTGGTAGATTATTATCCTCTGATATCCTCCTGCGAAATTGAATTTCTCTTTGATCAAGAGACCTTTCTCTTTCCTCAAGTCTTTTTCGTCTATCTTCTTCAGTAGGCTTGGGCGTAATATTAAAGCTTTTACTTAGCTCATCTACTACCCCTTTCAACAATTGTGATATATCTTCATTTGTCATTTCTTCCTCCTTCTTATTGTTAACTTGTATTGACTCAACCGATATTGGCTGAGTAATTATGCTTTTAGTTTCTCGTTTTGGCACAGCATGTTTTTTGTCAGAACGCACAATCACATTCTCAATATTAGCATTATCTACTTTTTCTTTTATTTCCTTCGATATTTTAGAACATTTATTCTTGACATGGCTTTCTATTCCTTGCAATGGAATAATTGATGGTGTTACTTTCTCTATGGCAGATGAATCTTCCTGTATTTGCTCTAATGGCAATATAGGTACTGGCATAGTTGGCAAAATATGACTAAGCATTTCCCTAATTTGTTCACTGGAAAATTTATGACCAAATCTTAGATGCCCATTAACTGCTTGGATACTTGCAAATCTCTTACCGCATGCAGGACACTCATAAATCAACTCTTCTTCTATATATTCTTTTTTTTTCTTTGCCATTTTACCTCCTTTTTATTCTTTAATAGTGATAATTATATTATAACACATTTTTTATTTTTTGTCAAGTCTATTTTAATTTTTTTACTATTGACATTATAGAGGTTATCGTGTATATTAATGAAAGCATATGTTTATGCTACATTTTAATATAGGAGGTATCACTATGGCTATGAATGATACATTAGAAGATTTAGCTACGAAAGACATTGCGAATGTACCCATTGGTCTGGGTGCAATATTGTTCGCATGTAACGGCATCAGTTCTGCATGCTTTTCAACACTCGATAAGATTGAGACTATGATGAAGATTGAGCAAACAAGTAAGGTTATTATCGGAACAATGAATACTGGTCTCTTAGCAGCTCTTGCAGGTAATTTCGCTGACGATTTAGTTGGTAGAAAGACAGCAAATATGTTAAGTGCAGCAATTCTTGCAAATGGTTTCGATAATGTTCTTGGTGAAGCAATAAGTTTGAAAGATGCTTATAAGAACAAGAGCATGCCATTCACCATGCAAATAAACAAGTTAATAACAGAAATGACTTCTGGTACAGAAAAAACATCAGAAATGAGTACAAAGAGTACAAAAAAAGCACCAGTAATAGAAAGCACAACAACACAGAAAAAAACAGGTTATGGCAGCTATGATTTCTTGCCTGAACCATTAGAAATGGACTGGGAACCAATAGGCTTCGTGGAAGATACGGTACCAAGTTTTGCATTACCAGTAAGAACAAAGGTCGATTTTAGTGATATGGCATAAAGCCATGCAAAATAATAAAAAGGAGATAAGAAAGAATGATAAAGTCAATTATAACAACAAAACCAACGACACAGCTCTTGCTTAATGCAAGGAACACCATTAGTATAGAAAACCCTGGTGATATATCGGAGCTGCTTCTTGAGATTAAAATACCTGTAGCAGTTGTAACAGGGGCAAGCCCAGCTATAGATGGTATTGAAAAATTCATCAAGGCAATTTCAATGTACGATGAAAATGGCAAAACTCTTGTAAATATACAAGATATAAGAGTTATTAGGAAATTTAATGACGTTGTTATGCCAGGCAGAATAATGTTTGATACATTACCAGTTGTAGCAGGAACTAATTATGTCTTGTCTGCAAACATTATCTTACATGCAGGAAGGGATTATTCCAACTACGAGGAAACATCATGCTTATTCCCTGGACAAAATCTTAGGAGATTTAACATTGACATTACTCTTGGTGCAAACAGTGACCTTGGGACTGGCTATACTGTTGGGATTCCAACTCTTACACCAACACCAACGAGGATTGTATATGAAAATCCTCCAATAGAAAGGAAGAAGATATTTACTGCAAACATGATTGCAGACAGTACAAGCTTTACAAGCACATCTGCGAATTTATCACAGATAGTTGAGTTGCCTGTTGCAAGGTTTTATATGAAATCATTGATAATGGTATTAGACTCAAGTGGTGCTCGGAGTGATACAGTTGTTGAACGATTTTGTATCCGATTCCCAAGAGATATGGGGGCAACATCTGTTGATTTGAATTGGACTGCTGCACGACAGTATATGTCAAGAATATATCCAAATCTTTCAGCAGGAGACTTAGTCGGTCTTTATCTTATAGACTGGACACGACATAAACACCTCAAATATGAAGGGACGAATAATAGTCGGACTATAGTTCAAGGTTTTGATACCTATAAACTTGAGAAAGGTGTAGTAGAGATCGGCCTCTCCACTAAAGCACCTGGAAGTGTAATTCTATTTAATCACTTCTCAGTAGCTCATGCTGAATAACTGATAGTTCCAGATTATCTTTATTAGACTGCGGCTCATTCTAATGACGGATGAGCCGCAATGGTATGGAGTTGCCATTATGCCTATATCAACAGGATATAGAACAATCCGATATAAGATAGATAAAAATATTGAAAAAATCGAGGCTCTTGCTAAGACATCTAATAAGAAGCCAGTAATTTGCCAAACAAAAATAGTATTTCTAACATTTCGTATTCCTATACCAGGCATAATGTCAATAGAAAAGGATTTTGATGCATTTAGAAAAAGGATTGAAAACTCGATAACAAAAAAAAATTATATGATTTTAGATTATACGATAACCATAGAAGAGGCTAAACCTAATTATCTAATATGGAAAGATAAATATACTATAGAAATTAATAGCTATCCAATAGAAGTAAAAGAAAGAGAAAACATTAAAAAAACAAAAGCAAAGAAAATAGAGTTTAGCGAAAAACAGATAGAATTGCTTTCATATATGTTACTGGCAAAGTTAATGGAAGAGGACTAATATGCCATTCCTTCATATTATATTTACAGCTATTAGCAAGATAGGATGGGTTACCATTATGACAACAGTCTTTACCATAGTTACATGGTATGCTGTTCCTATTTTTATGCAACAAAATATAGCAGAATGGAAAAAAGAGACATCAAAGGATATTGTCATAGAAGATATTACACCAGATATAGAGTCTATTCATAGTAATACTTCTCCATTAATGATGATTGGTATTCTTGGAGCAGTTTGGGGTATCTTTTTGATATTAAAGAAAAAGAAGAAATCCATATTAGGACTAACAACATAACACTGACAAGAATAATGCGTTTATATACTAACAAAAGGATGCAAATATGCTTGCCAAAACACATAAGTATAAAATGCCAGACAATATGAAAAAATATAATGGTAGGAAGCTAAAGGAAATTACTATAGTATTACTTTCTCCTAAAATTCCCTTCATAGAAGAGCTAACCGTTGAAAAACTAAAAAGAAAAATAGAAATAGAAATATATAAAAGTGGATATGATATTGTATGTTTTGAGATAACAGAAGAACCTATGAGCAATCCTTTCTTTGGGATATCTTTTGGCAAGAAGTTTTCAACAACGATTTATTGCTATCCAAGGACACAAGATGCAATTAATGATTACAATAAGACAGAACAAAAAGAGAGTGTAATTAAAAAAGAGTTTTTTAATTAGAATAAGAATCCAAGACCAAATATAGAGGGATAATATGAACACTGGGGCAATCATAGCCACCAAGGGCAAATTTATTGAGGCTTTGAAAAAGATAGGATGGACATCAATAATAACAACCATGTTGATTGCTATTACATGGTGTTCAATTCCTATTCTCATTAGACAAGATAAAGTAGACTGGAATATGGCTATTAAAAAGTTTACATCACCTTTTGGTGCTGTAGCTATACTTGGTTTTATTTGGACTGTATATCTAATATTTAAGGAAATTAAGAAAAAAACATAGCGGAGGTTATCATGGCAGATACAGAAATCACAAAATATAAGAAGGAAGGAAGGAAAGATAATACTTTATTAATAATCTTATCTATGGCAGCGGTAGCAGGAGTAGGATTTTATATTTATACTACTACACAAAAGAAAAAGGAAGTCGAAGAGATACTGGCTCAACAGCAATTGAGCAAAGAAAAAGATATTCTACCGACGATGTCAGTTCAAGGCAAAAAAGTTGCATATGCAATTAAGAGCTATCTTCCCCCAGAAATTATTGTTACCTCTTCTGCAGACATAGACTTAGGCGATGGTCTAATATTACCTAAGGGACAGCAGGTATCACTTGGGTGGAGCAGCATAAAGAAGCTGGTAGCTGCAACTGGAAAAACATGGTCATTTCTTGTAAATACATATAAAAAGTCGGTAGAAAAGATGAAGGCGGAAAAAGAAGCCACAAAGACTAATATAGAAACCAATCTAAATGCAACTACAGCAAGGATATGGGAGTTTACTATTTCTTCTTCTAAAGATGGAGTGAGATCGAGGGAAATTAAAACCCCACAAGGTAACACAATACACCTTTTTTGGGAGACTACCAATTGTATGGAGATACAAATATTTGGCATATCTCCATCTGATGGAAAAGAAATTCCTATATATAAACCAACAGTTGATAAAGGTAGTTTTTCAATGACTAATATATATACTGCTTATTTAATTCGTGTAAAAGATGTAAATGGAAGACCAGCAGAAATGGCTATATTTTGAGGTGCAAAAATGAAAGCCAAAAAACTTCTTTTATGGGGAGTAGGAATAGCTACTACAGCATTAATCATAGACAATATACGTATCAAAAAATGGATAACATTGCCTATTGTGATAAACAATATTAGAATTCCTATCCCTCAGGGAAGGGTTGACTTTAAGTTTGATATATCAAAAATTAACATTACAGGTAAGCCTGGTCAATACCAGATAAACTTCCCTATATTAGAGATTATCGATAAGAAGCCATCACCTCATGTGATTATGACATACCAGCAACCACCTATTAAATTGCCAGAAGAGATTAAGAGCTGGATCAGCATGATAAGAATTGGTTGGGCATTACGAGATATAAAAATCGTAGTAAAAGAGAATTTTCTTGAAATAAATATACCAGCAAATATACGAGTACCTATATATTAGTAAGGAGAAAATATTATGGCAGACGAAACAAGAACTGCATTAATCAGCTTTTTTGCAGGAGCAGCATTTGGGTCAGGGGCGGTAAGTAAGACTTTTAATGGTGGATTAGTTAGTTTAGGAAAAGGTGTTTCTGCTTTCGTGAATGCAACAGGTTCTTTATTCGAAGTAGTAAAAGACAAGTTTGGTAATATAAAAATAGGGAACCCTCTTAAAAATGATTTTGGAGAAAACCTTAAAATAGCATTTAAGAAGACAGGTACTGGTATTGGAAAAGTTGCTGGCACTGTTGTAAGTTTTTCAGGCGGTGTCTGGAAGACAGTTAAGGATGGCTACGGTGATACTGTTAATGCAAGACCCATTGCACGAGGTGAAGAGGGGAAAAATGGTGTTTTTTGTCAAGAAAGAACAGTATCTGACTCTGATATAGATGAAGTTAATAAAATATTTGATCAATCTCTATCAAGATTAGATGATAAGGCAAAGCAGTTTTACTCTACAGCAAAAAATATAGAAGACGATGTTGACCTATCACGAGGAGATAGTATGATGATGGCTCCAAGTGTCGGTACATCACCTGCATTACCAGTAACACCACCTGTAACAGACAATAAAATGATGTTATATGTTGGCGGTGGGATATTAGTCATAATAATATTAATATTAGCAATGCAAAGAGGGAACAAATGATAGGGCAAGTCAATTTAGAAGAATACTTAGTAGGGTTAAAGTTGTCAACATTGCTTAAAAGCGAGGCTATAAGTCAAGATATAATTATACCTTGTAGAACAACATATTCTATGCTTTTTTCTACAAGACCTAATTATTATTCAATAGAGCGATTATTTGAAATATATAGCTCATTGCCAAGATACTTAGAGGTGTCATATTTTATAGATGATATAAATAGTGGTAAAGTATTTCCATCTTTTAAACTATTAAATCCTAAAAGAGAACTACTCTTTTTAAGCAAATGGATAAAAAGCCGTTTTGTTAAAATAGTAGTTAGCAATGTCCACAGATATTTGGATGCACAACTTGTTATTCAAGCATTTCCTGAATATATAGATAAAAATAGGATGAGTGACCTTGTATTAGCCTTGTTAGGCACATACAATTATAATATTGAATTACCAATAAATACAGGGGATTTTTCAGTAAGCAATTTTTCTCCAAACTATAGATGCAAGACATGCCTTTCTGGTGCATACATAACTTATGATATAGAGGATAGAATAAACAACCTATCTTTTCAGGATAGGATAAGCTATGAAGCATATAATGCAACATACTTTTGGGGTAATGGTGGTCATAATTGCCCATTATTACATTATACAAACAAGGCACAAATTCTTCAGGCTATTGCCAATGGAAAGATAGAAGCAATTTAAGAAAGAAAAGGAGAAATAATCAAGATGACACTTATAGAGAAAAAGCTTTGTGATAATAAGTTAGATTTTTTATGTTCACCAATGATAAAGGGCATAGTTATTAGTTGGTGTATGGGGTTAAATTACAAACAAAAAACTTATGTGCTTTCTACATTATTGTCTCAGCTTTGCTTATCTTTAGATATTAAAAAAGAGGATATTATAAATGAGAAAAGTACCATTAATTGATGCAGATATTCATGCATTGATAGTGATTACAAATATAATTAATATGTGGGGAAAGGATGATAAGATACGTACTATTGCCAATGGCATCATAACCTCTAAGAATGCAGATGGAACATGGGCAATAAAAGAGCGTGATTATATTAGTGAAATAAATACAGTTTATAAATGGGTAGACGATAATGTTCGGCATACAGAAGATCCATACAAGAAAGATGTCTTTGAGTATCCACTTAAGACATTAGAACTAAAGGCAGCCGATTGTGATGGATATGTAATACTAATAGGCTCTTTATTACAAGCTATTGGGTATCCTATCGTTGTAGCAATGACTTCTCAAGACATTATAAAGACGCTTAGTCATGTATTTTTACTGGTAGGTTGTCCACCACATAATCCCCCTAAAAAAATTAGTGGATGGATACCAATAGATGCAATTACTAATAAGCCTATAACATGGATACCCCCTTATGCTTGGGGTATCTGGAGGAAAGTATGATACCTACAGCACAAGATTTTAATAAGCTAATTACAACATCAAACTATGTAACAAGATTTACAATAAACTTATCAATAGCAAGAGTATCTATTCCATTGGAATTAACTATTCCAAGCTTAGCTAAAGTAAATGGTATGTTTATAATGTCTAAGGGAACAGGAGAATATCAAATAGTTTTTAGGTTCCATCTTCCTGAAAGCATTATAGGCTTACCTCCAGCTTATTTCTCTAATAGTGAGATTACAGATGGTTCAAGTTTTCCATTTGAATTTAGAGATTTAATTATTACCAATACAGCACAGCCCAATGTAATAAATCCAGTAGTTTGGATAGGGTATAATATAGATGGTTAAAAAACAATATGATGTTACGAGAATATTAAAAAATATAGATAGTATATTGAATAGAGGCACATCTTTCTTGACGGCGGCACAATCACTGACAGTAATAGTCTCTGGAATGATAGAAGCAAATAGAGTAGCCAATCAGCAGGCATGGGCTAACATAGAAGAAGAAGCTATAGTAGAAAATACTCCATATAAGATATTAGGAGTATTTGAGACATCATCAGAGGAAGAAATTAAAGCAGTTTATAGAGCAAGAGTAAAGTTTCACCATCCTGACAAAGGTGGAGACCCAGAAATATTTGAGATGATACAGGCAGCTTATAATGAGATAAAAAAAGAAAGGGGTTTTAAATGAGTAATTTACCACATATTCAACTTATTTCAGCAGCAACATGGTATCCTAAAACATATAATTTAGGATTAATACTAGCAGAGCAAAGTAGTGATTTTGATTTAGATTTATTAAATCCTTGCACAATCAAGGATATTCATTTATCTGCTTCAACAGCGGGATTATTTAGACTAACGATTTATAACAAACAAGCCAGGGGGATACAAGATATTGAGATGCAGGTAGACTCATCTGATATGAGCCAAATAATAACAGGAATAGATATAAGATATTCAGATTTTGATATGAGGAATAAACTGTATATCACGATAAATAATGCAAGCAGTATAGACATGTTTTTCAAATTAGCAGTAAACTATATATAGCAAAGGAGATAATGTAATTGTGCTAAAACAAATATTTTTATTAATAATAATAAGTATCATCTTTAATAGTGAATGCTATGCAGCAAACACCCAAACTGAAATTATCTATGGGGCACAAAAGGCAAGGGTTATTGATGGAAAATTATTAGTTGAGACAACAGGGTCATCGACGATGAACATCGGAACGATTGCAGCCTTTGCCATGCCAATTTGGGAAGCAACACCTCCCACAAAGGCATACCAGTTTGAAATCAATCTAATTGCAAATGGATCATCTACAACATTGTTCACGATTGGAACACCAGTTGCAGGATATCGGGCTTTTATTGAGTATATTACAATGGTTAGGGATGAGTCCCAGCCATTAGGTTACATGAACTTACAATTGGTTGACAATATTAAGAATACGTTGTTGATTGGTGGTGAGATCGCACCTGCTTATACCGTGAGCATGTTAACCCCACCAACTCCACTGATTGCAACCAATTGTAAAATAATTCTACAAGAAAAAGGAGGATATAGTCAGAAAATAAAGATTTCGTGTATCGTGTCAGTCCGAAAGGTATCTGATATGATTTTCGACCAGCCATATTAGGTTGAACAATATTTAGGAGGAAAAACAAATGAAAAAGGTTTTG
>JASEHA010000249.1 GCA_030018795.1 bacterium | reverse complement strand
CTAAACATCAACATAAAAGAGCTCAGGTTCTTTCAGCCAGAAAATTGGTCAGGGTAATATTTTCTTTGCTTCGTTCAAAGAAAATGTATGAATTACCTAAAAATTAATTTACTTTCTTTGCCTCGCTAATTTGAAAATTAAGTAATATTTCTCTTATTCCACTTGCGAAATCTATTAAATAGGGGGTGAATGCCTATCGCTAAATATTTTCCCTTATGATCTGGAGAAATTTCTCCACTATTAATGCTTAAATACTGGGTTAATTAGAATCTGTAACATTTTGCAACTATTTTTAGCCTTGAACGCCATATTTGTCCCTAATTGCAGGGACAAAAAAGTTAAATATCAGCTCATTTTTTTCTTGACATTTCACCGCAGGACTTCTTGCCTTTTTTCTCGACAATTTCCTCCTCCTACTTCTTTCAAACAATTCGGAATCAACAAGTAGCAGCCTTTTTTCATTATGCCTTGCTCTCTTCCATTACGAATTGAATGCATCAAGTAGTACACAATAAGAGACATGAAAGACGTTGCAATCAGTCCAGTGCACCAGTCACCAGTCATCAGAGTATTAGTTAAATTCTTTACTGGTGCACTGGTGTTCGGGTGCTCTGGTGCTCTAACATGCCCTCTGTGGTTAATCTTCCCACCGATTGTTGAGCGGTTACCCAATTACCTTCTGCACAACACAGGAAACGCACAATATTTGCACGCTTCCTCATCACCATCAGCTACAAAAGAAAGACAAGGGTCTACAATCTCACCAAGAAGATTTCTTAGTGTTGGCTGGAAAATATCCTTTAAGAATGTGTCTCTGCTTATAGTATCCTTATCATTAAAAAGCATCTTCTCTGTACAGGATTGAAGGGATATTATCTTAGAGTTTATCTTATTTATCGGAATATCTGGATTTGCTTTATGATAAAGCAATACATAGCATGGAAGCTGCAAAGAGGTTATCTCTTTTCTCATCTCTTCCCGGCTCACCAATACCCTATTAAAACACCTAAACGCATCTATATTTTTCCCGGACTTGTAATCAATAATTTCATACCCTTTATCATGGCAATCAATCCTGTCAAGCTTGCCTTTTAACCTTAGCGTCTCTGCATCGTTGCATGAGCTATCAAATACATAGGTCTCCTCTACAGAAACAATAGCTCTGGTATCCTTAAAATGCTCCCTTTCCCAGTCAAGATAGTTTTTCATCTGCTTAAACATCATCTTTTTCAAAAGATACTGTTCTCCGCCAATCTCTCCAACCATTTCCTTAAATGCCTTATCCAGTGCCATCTCCAGGCTGTTTTCAAGATAATCATAGTGTATTCCATTCTTGCCAATAAAAGGTTTATAAAGAATCTCCATGGTACGATGAAGGATTTTTCCTGCCTCAGCTGCATCTATATCAGCAGATATATTCTTTTTTTCTTTAAGTCCCAGTACATCTGAAAAGTAAAATTTAGCTGGACACTGAAGGTATCTGTCCATGCTGGTTGGAGAAAATTTCATAGCATATAATATATCCATCATCTCTGGAGTCTTGTTTATCGCAAGAAGATGCGAAGAAGGTGCAAGGGAGATATTTATGGTGGCAGGTTTTGCCTTAAAAACATCCATCTTTCCGTAGCTTTTCTCCTTTTCCCAGACCAATTCCTCAACAAATCTACTTCTCTGCATCTTTTCTGTTTCCTGATAAATAATATGCACCTCTCCTGATGAAGCCACAAGACGGCGAAAGTGGTATTTAGATATTTCCTCACGTTGATAATTGGCAGGCATATTTAATGCTCGTCTTACTGGCAGAGGCAGGAGTGGGCAGGATATTTCAACACTGGGCAGGATATTCTCATTTACATCCAGGATAAAAATCCTGTCAAAATTTAAAGATCGTGTTTCTAACAGTCCCAATACCTGTAACCCCTTAACCGGACTTCCCTCAAAATAGACATGTTCATCCTTTATTAGATGAAGAAATACCTCAAGCAGGGACAAGGTATTTTCAAAGCATTGACTGCTGATCATAGAAGCTTTGAGATCATCAATAAAGGTAAAAAATTTATGGAAGAATTCGCTTGAAAATGGATAGTGCGGAGCAGGGCTATTCTTGAGCAGAAAGGTAAGAATATTCTCAAAAAAGCCTGCCATCTGCCCCAGTGTTTGTATCTCATCCATCCCTCTGATAAAGAGATTATGGATATTTGTCAGCATCTCCATAAATTCTAAGGGGGATACCCCTGGGCTTAGCATAGAGGCAGTATCAAATATCCTTGCATTCTGTTCAATCTCATTTAAGGTTACAAATCTTTTTTTCTCATCCATCAGCACATCCTCTACAGCATGGACAAGTATCCTTGTCTGTGAGGCAGCATCTTTGGCAGAGTTATCATCTCCAGTTGAGCTGCAGATGTTTTTAATATATGGATGCATCAATAGATTAAGATAATCCTCAAGATAATAAGCATTATCCTTTTTTCTGTTCTTATAAAGTCCCATGAACATATCCATGAGAGCATACACAGGTGTTCTTATAATTGGATAACCCAGACTGATATTATAATCCACGGGCAAAGCAGTCATTACCTCAGAAAGAAGCGGAATAACCGCCTCAGAACAAGGCAGAACAATGGCAGAGGTACAAAGCGAATATTCAATATCTCTCAAGCATGCCTGTTCTTTAGTCTCTGCCTTCTCCAGCAGCACATCCCTCAATGCCACAACCTCAGAATGGGTATTAAAGGCGCTGTAAAGGAATATCTCCGGAGAATTATCTGGACAACCACAAGGGATTGTCCCTACAAGAGCACGACCATCGTCTCGTATCCCTTCCCTTTCAGCCCATTCGTCCATTTCTTTGAATGGTGTCCATTGATTGCCGTCACCCTGTCGGATAACAATAGTTTCTGTTTGCCTTAAAAGATGCTGGACAACCATTTTCTCGGATTTAGTCATGGCAAACAGTCCCACAAGATAGATGTGTTTAATTGGGCTCATATCGATATTCTGTATATTATTGGCTGCAATACAATAGGTTAAAGCCCTTGTTGTCAGGTTAAGGCTCTTCAGAATAGAGTGATACCCTTCTCTGATCTGCAAAAGATAATTGTTGATATTATCCCATGTCCCTGCATGAAAATCTTCTCCTATCTCAATGCCCCAAAGCTCGCTATCACTCACCATCTCAATGTCCAGTTCACCTATTACCTGCTCCAGTTTTAATCCCCAAGGGATGAACTGATTCAATGAGAGATTTTTCCATGGATTATCCGGAAGACTACGTACCACCTGAAAAAGCAGATAAATACTGTCCATAGGCTTTACAATCTCCGCAGGACAGGCTTCCAGCATATCAACATGCTTTTGTGCCTCTACACTTAAGGATAGCATAAAATCATCCATCGAAAATATCTGTGGCGGAAAAAATGAATGTTTCAAGGATTCAGCCATTGACTTATGAAGATAATGACCTGGCCGATGATGACTGAATATAACCGCATTTGATGAAAAATCAAGGCTATCCTGTTCCATCAATTGCCTGGCCGTAAACTTTATCAAGTTTTCTGAAAACGGAATCTCTATTATCTTGCTCATACTTAGAATTATACAGAATTTATTGGTTTTTGTCAACCTTTACTTGATTTTGACGAATATTCGATAAAGCCAACTGTCTCATAATGCCTCATGCAAAAAGAGCATTGTCTCATTGGTATCCAGTCAAAGCCAAGGATTTGATTGGCAGA
>JASEHA010000248.1 GCA_030018795.1 bacterium | reverse complement strand
CACTCATCTATTTTTGACTGAAAGAATCGTAGGTTAAAAAATTTGAACATCGAGTTATAGGATATATAAGGAGTGAACAATGGATTTTCCAATTTTAAGCTGGATGATATTTATACCATTAATAGGCGGCATGTTTATCCTTTGCACACCAAAGGAGATGGAGAAGACTATTAAGGGGCTGGCATTGGTGTTTTCGTTTATCCCCCTTGTCCTTGCCGGGATGGTATATGTTAATTTTAATCCAAAGATTGCTGATCTGCAGTTTGTGGAGAAGATGCTCTGGATTCCAGTCTTTAATGTTCATTATCACGTTGGGCTTGATGGGTTGAGTATATCCATTTTTTTACTGACTGCCCTGTTGACCTTTTTGTCAATTCTTATCTCTTGCAATATAACCAAAAGGGTAAAGGAATATTTTATACTCTTCTTGATACTTGAGACAGGGATGCTTGGGGTCTTTGTTGCCATGGATTTGTTTTTATTCTATATCTTCTGGGAGGTTGTCCTTCTGCCAATGTACTTCTTGATTGGGGTTTGGGGCGGGGCAAGAAGAAGGTATGCGGCTATTAAGTTTGTGCTTTATACCGTGATTGGCAGCTTGATAATGCTTGTGGGCATATTATGTGTTTATTTTACATCTATGCCGCATACCATGGATATCATAGAGCTTTCGAAGACATGCAGCTTTGCCAGAGAATTTCAAAATCTGATGTTTTTCCTGTTCTTTATTGGGTTTGCAGTTAAGGTGCCTATCTGGCCGTTTCATACCTGGCTGCCAGATGCCCATGTTGAGGCACCAACCGCAGCAAGTGTTATCCTTGCCGGTATACTATTAAAGATGGGTATCTATGGATTTTTAAGGGTGAGTTTCCCTATATTTCCTGATGCAGCCATATACTTTGCCTATCCATTTGCTGTTCTTGGGGTAATTAACATTATTTATGGTGCATGTACGGCTATGGCTCAGAATGACTTAAAGAAGATGATTGCCTATTCGAGTATCAGCCATATGGGATTTTGTTTGATCGCTATGGGGGCATTAACCGTAACCGGTATAAATGGAGCGGTTATTCAGATGTTTACGCATGGGGCAGTAACTGGCAGTTTGTTCATGCTGGTTGGGGTTATCTATGATCGGGCACATACAAGGAATATTGATGAATTCAGTGGGTTATGGCATCGTATGCCAATATATACAGGGCTAATGACGGTTGCCGTCTTAGCCTCACTTGGACTGCCAGGTCTGGCCGGGTTTATTGGGGAGTTTGTTTGCCTGATGGGTACATTTGTCAGCACCTTTGCCGGGTTTAAGCTATTGGCAATACTATCTACAAGCGGTGTGGTCATAACCGCGATTTACCTCTTGTGGATGATGGAAAGGGTCTTCTGGAGGGACTTAAATCCAAAGTGGGAACATTTGATGGATATAGATAAAAGGGAGCTTCTGGCGATTATACCCTTAATAATTGTTATCATTTTGATAGGTGTCTGTCCTAAATTACTTGTTGATTTGATGAACGTCTCTACGACTCAGATTGTACATGAGATAATGCCGTAAAAATGAATAGAATTCAGAATTCAGGAGTCAGAATGCAACTCAAGCTTCCAGCTTGAGTATTATAAGGCACAAGCAGGATGCTTGTGTTACAATATCTCTCTTAGCTGTAATTGTCAGAAGCCTATCTTGTTGTAATTCTGGATTCTGACTTCTTTATCATGTTCTGTTTGGAGGGTTGAACCTTGAATTATACGTTGCTTACACCAGAGATAATAGTTTGTTGCACAGCTTTATTGGTGCTTGTTGTAGATTTATTTATGGCACAAGGGGAAGGGGCAAAAAGCACGAAAAGCACGAAAAAGCTACTCGGGTGGATTGCTATTGCTGGATTAGTAGCCGGGATGTTTGCGGTCTATAATACACCAGAGGGGCTTGCCTTTGGCAACAGAAGCTTTGTGAATGATACATTTGCCATGTATTTCAAGTATCTTTTCTTAGGGATTGGGATACTGGTTATTGTTTCTTCCATGGACTATCTTGCTGAACGTACAACCCATCATGGTGAGTATTACTTTGTGCTTCTTCTGGTTATTATGGGCACCATGTTTATGGTTTCAGCCGGTGAGCTTATCAGCCTGTATGTAAGCCTTGAGATGCTCAGTGTTGGTTCGTATGTATTGGTGGCCTATCTCCGAACAAGGCAAGGGATTGAGGGTGGCATAAAGTATCTGCTGTTTGGAGCGTTTTGTTCAGCAGTATTGCTTTATGGCATAGGAATAATCTATGGACTGACAGGGACAACAGAGATAAAGGGGATAGGGGAATTTTTGAATCAAGGGGATAAAGGATGTGCCCTGCCGCTTGGATTGGCGTTTATCCTGGCTGGGTTTGGGTTTAAGATAGCCTGTATACCATTTCATTTCTGGGTACCAGAGGCATATGAGGGTGCACCAACCCCAATTACCGCCTTTCTTGCCTCTGCCTCAAAGGTAGCATCATTTGCTGTCTTTATCCGGGTATTTATGGAAGGATTTATTGGAATAAGGCAAGAATGGACAATGGCTTTGATTATTCTCTGTATCCTTACCATGGCTATTGGCAATTTATCTGCTATCCCTCAAACAAATATAAAGAGGCTGCTTGCTTATTCAAGCATTGGACATGCCGGGTATCTGCTTATTGGTCTGGTAATAGGCACTGTAAATGGGTTATCAGCAGTAATGTTTTATCTACTTGTTTATGCCCTGGCCATACTGGGGATATTTATGGTTATAGCCATTATCTCAAAGAGAATAGATACAGATGAGATTGAAGGGTATGAAGGGATGTACAAACGATCGCCATTCCTATGTTTGTGTATGCTTATCTGTCTGGCTTCACTTGCCGGGCTGCCGCCATTAGCCGGGTTTATGGGTAAATTTTACCTGTTTGCCTATGCAGTACATGCCGGGTACATCTATCTGGCTGTAATTGGCTTTATCTTTAGCACAATATCGGTTTATTATTATTTCCGTATCTTGAAATCCATGTACTTCATGGAGGCAAAGGATGAGTCTATTATTTCTTTTTCACCCCTGTTAAAGGTGGTACTTATCCTGATCATGCTTGGACTTTTCCTTATAGGTATTTTACCACAATCATTTATTTCTTCAGCAATAGAGTCAGTTCCAAAGTGGTATTGATGAAAAAATAAGCAAGTTTGGCTATTATAAAAGAATTTTTTGCAAAAAATAAGAGAAATCGTAAAAAAACACTTGACAAATCTTAAATTTAATGTATAATGTATACATAAGTTTTGGCAGTAGTTTCTATTAGATAAAAATAGAAAAGGAGGTGAAGACAAGTTGAAGTATGCATCTAAACTATTTGTAGTATTTTGCTTATTGGCTGGTCTGTGTGGAACGATAGTGAGTTGTGCGCCAACAAAAAAGGCTGATGAAACAGCACCCACTACAGTTGAAGAAGAAACAGATATAACCTCAGAAGAGGCTGCAGCTCCAGTAGCCGAAGAGGCTGGAACAGCAGAAACAGCAACTACTACAGAAGCAGCAAAATAAAGAGGGGATAGTAGAAAAAGTTAAGTACATGTGTTTAACTTGAAAAAGTTACAGGAGGGGAGAATAAATTAATTTTTATTCTCCCTTTTTGTGTTTATAGGCTGAAGGTGGATAGACTAAGGGCTGTTAGGTAGGAAGAGAATTGCAATATATACTCTAAGTCGTCATAATTTGTGATTCTTTAAATGTTTGGAATTGCAATG
>JASEHA010000247.1 GCA_030018795.1 bacterium | reverse complement strand
TAACCCATCTACCTCATCTATCCGACAATTGAGAGTTGACACGACAGTAGGTTAAAAAACTTGAACATTGAGTATTAGAGACTATTTGTCGGAAACAGAAACCATGATGCAAATGTATGAGGTATCACGACTAAAAAAGTTACAGGACATCCTCTTGCAAAAAGGCATGGATGCTATCCTGATAACAAATATAATTAATGTTCGATACCTGAGTGGATTTACCGGTTCAAGCGGTGAGATTATTTTGACACCAGCAAGTGCATACCTTGTTGTTGATGGAAGGTATTTCCAGCAGGCTGACGATGAAACCAATGGCTTTGAATTGATAAGATGTGTAGGACCATTAAAAAATACCTTGAAGGATTTTTTCTCATCTAAATATGATATTCGCAGGCTTGGTGTAGAGGCTGACCACCTATCTTATCAGCAGTATCAGATATTTACTGAACACCTTGAGTTTTTGCAGTTAATCCCAACAACAGGGATGGTTATCGGGCAACGATGCATAAAATCACCCGAAGAGGTGCAAAAGATAAAGATAGCCTGTGAGATTGCCTCTAAGGTATACAATAAAATTTTGCCAATGATAAAGCCTGGAATTTCAGAGATTGACTTGTTGTGTGAGCTTGAATATCAAACAAAAAAAAGTAATGGGCAGGTGGCATTTGAACCAATTATTGCCTCAGGTGTTCGTTCCAGTCTGCCACATGCCAGGGCATCAAACAAGATAATTCAAGATAGGGAACCAATTCTTATTGATTGGGGCGCCCGATATGAAGGGTATCATTGCGATATTACCCGGGTTATCCTTCCAGATGGTGTCTCGCCTGAATTTCAGGATATGTATCAAGCGGTAAAAGAGACCCATTCTCAAGTTATGAGAATGCTTAAGCCAGGGATAAGGTTTGAGGAGATAAATGAGGCAGGTAAAAACATTCTCACACAATTTGGATACGGTGATTTTTGGCTGCACAAGATTGGACATGGCATAGGATTGGAGGTTCATGAAAAACTTAGTAATGATGATGAGGTAATACTAATGCCTGGCATGGTTATAACCATAGAGCCTGGGGCATATATTCCGCAGATTGGCGGCGCCAGGGTTGAGGATACGGTGCTGATTACTGATAATGGCTGCGAGGTGCTGAGTAAGCAGTTAGCAGTTAGCTCAGATCATTTTCTCCCTAACTGCTAACTGCTATTCACAAGGAGGATGAAGGATGATTATTGTGTTAAAACCAGATGTGACGAATGAACAGATTGAGCATGTTATAAGTAAGCTTACTGATCTTGGGATGGATCCCCATGTCTCAAGCGGGACAGAGCGAACAATTATTGGGGTAATTGGGGATGACAGGAAATTGTCCATGTGTCCTATTGAAGCCATTCCTGGTGTGGAGAGGATTATGCCTATACTAAAACCATTTAAGATGGCTTCCCGTGATTTTCGGGCACAAAGAACCACTATCAAAGTGAGGGATGTGGTTGTTGGAGATAAACAAGTTGTGCTGATAGCCGGTCCATGCTCTGTTGAGTCAAGGGAGCAGATAATAGAGACGGCTAAGGCTGTAAAGGCAGCTGGGGCACATATGCTGCGGGGCGGGGCATATAAGCCGCGAACCTCACCCTATGCCTTCCAGGGGTTGGGCGAAGAAGGTCTCAAGTATCTTGCTGAGGCAAGAGATGTTACGGGACTTCCTGTTGTAACAGAGCTTATGGATACTAAGGATACTGAGCTTGTAGCAGAGTATGCTGATATTATTCAGATAGGCGCCAGAAACATGCAAAACTTTAGCTTATTAAAGGCAGTTGGCTGTGTTCCAAATCCTATTCTTTTGAAACGGGGTCATGCAGCGACGATAAATGAATGGCTGATGTCTGCCGAGTATATTATGCACGCTGGTAATCAACAGGTTATCTTGTGTGAACGAGGGATAAGGACATTTGAGACAGCTACAAGAAATACCCTTGATCTGTCTGCAGTGCCAGTGGTTAAAGAATTAAGCCATTTGCCGGTTATCGTTGACCCAAGCCATGGCGGCGGCAAAAGATCATTGGTTGCCCCGCTTTCTAAGGCAGCGATTGCCTGCGGGACAGATGGTCTGGCTATTGAGGTTCATCTAAACCCTGAAGAGGCACTCTCTGATGGAGAGCAATCCTTGTTGCCACAGGACTTTGAGGTGCTGGTTCGTGAAATGAAGGTAGTGGCTGAGGCAGTTGGAAGAAGTTGTTGAAAAATAAATGTAACTCTCATCTTCCAGCTTGAGCATTAAGAAAATAAGTCACAAGCAGTTCGTGAAATGCTTGTGTATGGTTTTTGCAAACCAGAATAAGGAGGTAACTTATGTTACCAGATACACTCGGTCATTTTGTTATATCAAACGATTTGTTTTTTGGAGGCAGGTTTGTTCCAGAAACGCTGATGGTAGCCCTTCTGGAATTGGAGGATGTTTATGCAAAGGCAAAAGAGGACAAAAAATTTCAGGATGAGCTGACATATTATCTTAGAGCATATGCTGGTCGGCCAACCTCATTGTATTTTGCTAAGAGGCTGACAGAAAAACTTGGCGGGGCAAGGATATACCTTAAACGCGAAGACCTTTTGCATACAGGTGCACATAAGATCAATAACACACTGGGACAGGTGCTTTTAACAAAGCAGATGGGGAAACCGCGGATAATAGCTGAAACAGGGGCAGGACAGCATGGGGTAGCAACCGCTACGGCTGCGGCTATGTTTGGTCTGGAGTGTGAGGTTTACATGGGGTGCGAGGATATTGAACGACAGTCGTTGAATGTCTTCCGAATGAAGCTGCTTGGAGCAAAGGTCAACCCGGTTGATTCAGGCAGTAAAACCCTGAAGGATGCAATCAATGAGGCACTTCGCGACTGGGTCACAAATGTTCGGACAACCCATTATATCATTGGCTCTGTGGTTGGGCCACACCCATATCCCATGATGGTGCGTGATTTTCAATCAATAATCGGTCAGGAAGCAAAGAGTCAAATATTGGAGATTGAGAGGAGGCTTCCTGATTGTCTTATCGCCTGTGTTGGCGGCGGAAGCAATTCTATGGGGCTTTTTTATCCATTTTATGAGGAAAGCAAGGTAAGGTTTATAGGGGTAGAGGCCGGTGGCGAAGGGATTGAGACTGGCAGACACTCTGCTTCTCTTGGTTCAGGGAACGTTGGTGCCTTGCATGGCAGCCTTTCTTATGTGCTTCAGGATGCAAATGGTCAGATAATACCAACCCATTCTGTTTCAGCTGGTCTTGATTATCCGGGTGTTGGACCTGAACATAGCTATTACAAGGATACAGGCCGGGCAGAGTATGTCTCTGTAACAGATAAAGAGGCATTGAACAGCTTTCAACTTTTAGCCAGACTTGAGGGCATAATCCCTGCCCTTGAATCTGCTCATGCCATTGCCTATGCAACTAAACTTGCTCCAACCATGGATAAGGATAAGATTATCGTTGTCTGCCTTTCAGGCAGAGGAGACAAGGATGTCCAAACCGTATCAAAGATATTGGAGGAATGAAGCTGTGTAAAACAGGTAATGCGTCAGTGAAAAGGTGGAATTTCTACAGAAAAGATACACACTCCCTTGGAATTTAGGGGATACAATACTTATTTTTCGTTTTGTCGAGCAATAATAAGTATTGTGTCCCCCGATTACGAATCCCACTTTCTCGCCTTTTCGCCTTCTTACCGTCAGCAAGAAATACCAGAACCAATTGAGCCGTTGGAGTAAATAAATGATATTACTCGAT
>JASEHA010000246.1 GCA_030018795.1 bacterium | reverse complement strand
CAGGGTTTTATCCATGAGGTTTTGCCAAAGATTAGAGAGGCTAAGAGGTTGCTAAAAACGAATAATCTGGCAGCAGAGCTTGAGGTTGATGGTGGCATAAACCTTGTCACTGGGAAGCAGGCAATTGAGTCTGGGGCAGATATTCTTGTTGCCGGCTCGTTTGTCTTCAACAGCCCTGACCCAGGCAAGGCTATCGGGGACTTGAAAAGTCTTAGTGGTAATACAGATTGAGAGCCTTTGTCATTGGTCATTTCGACTCCGCTCAACGACCAGAGAGGCTGAGTAGCACAGGCTTCCATCCTGTGAATTCCTAACCGAGGAATAAAAACGATGCTAAAGGTTGGTATTCTTGGTATCACCGGCTATGCTGGTGCTGAGTTGATTCAAATATTGTTAAAACATCCAGGGGTACAGATTGTAGAGATGGCTGCCCGTCTGGAGAAACCCACCCCTATCTCAAACATATTTGGTCAGTTCAAAAAAAGGTTTGATATGGAATGTCAGGTGTTTGAGGGTGCAGGTTCATTTGGCAGATCCTGTGATCTGATATTCCTTGCCCTGCCTCATAAGGTTTCTATGGCTATGGTGCCGGAATTCTTAGAGGCAGGCAAACGAGTAATTGACCTTTCGGCTGACTTTAGATTAAATGATGCCATAAGTTATGCTGAGTGGTATCATGAAGAGCATACATCAGCATCACTCCTGCCTGAAGCCGTATATGGACTGTCAGAATTATATCAGGACAATATCAAGAATGCCAGATTAATCGCCAATCCAGGGTGTTATCCTACTACAGTTATCCTTGGGTGTGCCCCGTTGATTAAACATGGATGGGTAATGTCAGAGATAATCGTTGATTCAAAGTCAGGGATTAGCGGTGCTGGTGCTACGCCGTCACCCATTACCCATTTTGTCAATCGATATGAAAATTTTACTGCCTATAATATCGGCATACATCGGCACATCCCGGAGATGGAACAGGAATTATCCCTGCTGGCAGGCTCTGATATAAGGGTAATCTTTAGCCCTCACCTGCTGCCTATTAATCGCGGCATGTTGAGTACCATGTATCTTTCGCTCAAAGGTGCAAAGACACAGGACGAATTATCCTTACTGTATCAGGAATTTTATCAGGATAAGCCATTTGTGCGCCTTCTGGATAAGATACCCCAGACAGCTGATGTTCGGGAAACAAATTATTGCGATATCTGGGTAAATCTGGATAATCGAACGAATAAGGTTATTGTTGTCTCTGCGATTGATAATCTGACCAAGGGTGCGTCTGGTCAAGCTGTGCAGAATATGAATATCATGTATGGCTGGGATGAAACATTGGGGCTTTAGGGAAAGGAGAATAGTAAAATAATATGTGCCAGAAATGCGACTTTATTCCATTTGTCAAGATGTGTGCCAGCGGCAATGATTTTATAGTCATAAACAATATGGAACAGGACATCAATCTTGACTCATCCATGGTAAAAAAATGGTGTGACAGAAAAAGGGGGATAGGTGCGGATGGGGTTCTTATGATGGAGCCATCTTTTTCTTCCTTTTCTTCCTCTTCTTCCTCTTCCTTCTCGCTTTCTGCCTCATTCAAGATGAGGATAATAAATGCAGATGGTTCAGAGGCAGAGATGTGCGGCAATGGGGCAAGATGTATCGCTATGTATGCCTATTTGCAGGGCATTGCCGACAGGGTGATGAGGTTTGAAACCCTGTCTGGTATAATTAATGCTGAGGTATGCGAAGGGCAGATAAAGATACAGCTTACACAGCCAGCTAATATTCAGCTAAATATGAAGATTGATGATTATCCGCTGCTTCACTTTATCAATACTGGTGTTCCCCATGCTGTGTTTTTAGTCGATGATGTAAATGCGGTAGATGTGGTTACCCTTGGCCGAGAGCTTCGCTATCATCAAGCATTTGAGCCAGCTGGCACCAATGTTAACTTTGTTGAGATAATAGATGGATCTCGCATTAAGGTCAGGACATATGAACGCGGTGTTGAGGATGAAACCCTTGCCTGCGGCACAGGCTCCTCTGCCTCTGCCTGTATTTGTTCGCTTCTGGGAATGGTTTCACCGCCAGTAAGGGTGATTACCAGGGGTGGAGAGGTTTTAACCATTTATATCGAGCAGGATGACATCTTTTTAGAGGGTGAGGCAAGTGTTATCTTTGAAGGAAAGATGTATGTTTAGCTCGATATTCAAGTTTTTACTGGTGACTGGTGACTCTAAGTCGTATCCCTACAATAGTTATGCGACAGATTAAGGTTGACACGACATTAGTGCTCTGCAAGGAGGATATTGCAATGAATATTCAGGAATCCAGAATATTATTTGAAAAGGCAAAGAAATATATTCCTGGCGGGGTCAACAGCCCTGTTCGTGCCTTTAAGGCTGTGGGCGGTATCCCCAGGTTTATTGAACGAGGTAAGGGTGCAAGGATATTTGATGCAGATAGGAATTCGTATCTTGATTATGTATGTTCATGGGGTGCAATTATTCTTGGTCATGCAGAGGCTGGGGTGGTTAGTGTTGTAAAAAATACTATAGAAAATGGTACAAGCTTTGGAGCAGTAACAGCATTAGAGGTAGAATTAGCTGAAACTATTGTCAATGCTGTTCCTGGCATAGAGCAGGTAAGATTGGTTAACTCTGGTACAGAGGCAGTCATGAGTGCCATCAGGCTTGCCAGGGGATATACAAAAAGAAATCGAATAATCAAGTTTGAGGGGTGTTACCATGGACATGCAGACAGCATGTTGATTAAAGCCGGCTCTGGAGCAGCTACATTTGGTATACCGGATAGCATGGGGATACCGGCAGATATAGCTAAATATACAACAGTTGTTCCATACAATGATCTTGAGGCTGTAAGACAGGTCATGGATGATGATGTTGCCGCTATCATTGTTGAACCTGTTTGCGGCAACATGGGTGTGGTCCTGCCTCAAAAAGGGTTTCTGGAAGGATTGAGGGAAATAACGACACAATATAACAGCTTGCTCATCTTTGATGAGGTCATCACTGGATTCAGGCTTTCTTATGGTGGGGCACAACAAATTTTTGGTATTATTCCGGACATTACCTGCCTGGGCAAGATAATTGGCGGCGGTTTTCCAATAGGGGCATATGGCGGGAAAAGGGAAATTATGGAATACATCTCTCCGGTTGGGGGGGTATATCAAGCTGGAACGCTTTCTGGCAATCCGGTTGCAGTGCAGGCAGGATTAGTTACCCTTAAGAGCTTAAACATCATTGGGGTATATGATTTCATGGAGACACACGCTGCAAAGCTTGCAAATGGAATACAAAAAGTAGCCAAGAAAGCAGGTATTGCGATTACTGTTAATCGTATTGGTTCCATGTTTTCTGTATTTTTTACAGATACAGTGGTAACAAACTATTCAATGGCTCAACAATCTGATAGTCAGAGATATGCCTCATTTTTTAATCATATGCTGGATAATGCTATCTATCTACCCCCATCACGGCTTGAGGCATGGTTTATAGGATTAGCCCATACATCAGAGGATATTGAAGAAACCATAAGGGCAGCGGAAAAGGCATTTTAAGTAGGTTGTTAGGCTGAAGACTGTTAGGCAAGTCTGCATTAGGTCATTGAGCTAATGCAAAAATAATGGTTCTTTAACGAATCGTGTGGGTAAGTCCATGTCAAACGCATCCAAATACCACACCAATAAGTGTGAAATGTGGTAGTGTCGTGTCAACTCTCAATTGTCGGATAGATGAGGTAGATGGGTTAGCACCC
>JASEHA010000245.1 GCA_030018795.1 bacterium | reverse complement strand
GTGAATCAGCGATACAAATCACAGACAGGGATGTCTGTGCTACCTTTAGATGGTATCTGCCACATTTACTGGTATGGTATTGGATGCGTTTGACATGGACTTACTCACATGATTCGTTAAAGAACCTAATTTTCTCAGCTGTTCCTGACACTCCTGAATATCTATACAAGAATATCGGCAATACTCGCAAATCTCAGCAAAGAAGTCATGATAGCTTTGAACCCTGATAGCCGCATCACCTGTTTGCAAGGCCTTTTCCATCTTAAAGAGCAAAAACTCCAGATTCCAGCTGCCAAGATTAAATAAGCCACGATGTTCAAGAATCCTTTGATAAAGATACCCTATCTCCCGCCATAGCTTCATGGCTCTTTTTCCTATTTGCGGGGTTATAGCCTCTTTGAGCCTTTCACTCAGCCTTTGTCCCTCTTTGCAAAGCATCTGCACTCGACCCCAATCCTTGATAATGCCGCTCATCTCTTCAGTCATGTTCAAGATGTAGGGAATAGAGTATTTATTTTTGGTCTCATCCAATATCTCTTTTACTGAAATATCCTTTTGGCAATACCTGTTGATGGTTTCCTGCAGGGTAAGGATCTCTGTTCCGATTATCTTTGCCCCGCCCTCAGTTGCATCTATATAGGTAATATCTGGTTTTTGTTGAATCTGGTATTCAAACCATCGTATCCATGTCCACATACTCTGGGTTGTTGGCACCTGATTGCCATAGACATCCTCAACCCAAACAGTGTTAAGATTTTTGGCATACTCCTCTGCTTCTTTCATTCTTTCAGGCATAACCCCTTCTGTGTATACCTTATTATCCGGAAAAGAAAGGTCTTGACCAATGAAGATGACAGGATTGGCACCAAATCGAACCGCTAAATCAAATCCGGCTGTAGAGACTGATCCGCCAAGCTTGATTGATCCCCGTTCACCGATAAATGCCTCAATCCATCCAAGCCATGGATGCCCAAAACCACTAAAAAAGATGTTTGGAGAAAATAAGGGAAGGGCATCTGGATAAACAGCAGGTCCTGTGAGCAGATATGTTCCCTCTGGAATCTCTATTGGTTTTAGGTAATATTTGTAATTTTTTTCTGTAGCATCAATAGCGACAACAACATCCGGAGATATTCCATGCTTGACTAATGTGCCCAGGGCAGTATCTACGCAAAGAATGATTGACTTACCCTTTGCCTCTTTTAGCAAGGCTACATTCTTATCCAATGATGGTCCGGCAGCAACAATAATGGCTGGAATCCCAACAAATTTTTCATACAACTGCTTTAAGCCGGGTGAGGATACGATATAGGGCAGATTCTTCAGGATATGCTTTTGCCAGATAGGGGAATGTTCAGCTAATGTTGCCAGATTCTGGGTAGCAATTAATGTTGCCTCCTGAAGATATTTTCTAACCTCCTGATAAAATGCCATGTTTTGAGCAGTAGCTGGTTTGTATTCAACGATCATGATGTCCGGAATGGTACTTACCCGATAATACTGGTCTATTCGATGCCGAACTGCTTGTGAGGGGTCCTCGCCAATAGAAAGTATTACCCTGGAAGATTTCAGGATAGGGGTGAGGTCTTTTTTAGATAATATTGATTTAAAGCCTTCAACATTGTGGTCAATAACCAGGAGCAATGTCTTGTTTTCAGTCTTCTGGAGAATCTCGTTTACATGAGAGCTGTATCCAAATCCTAAGATAGCCAGGATATTTATCTTAGCCAGATTAACATGCGGTGAAACTACCATTCCATTAACCTCTGGATATGGTAATTCTTTTGATTCTACCTCATTTACCTTATTAAAAAGCCTGATGTCCTTTTGTTTAAGCAAAGCCATATTTGCTTCAAAATAATTCAATAATCTTAACCCTCCAGCTTTTTCAATCTGTCATGCTGTGTCTTTAAGAATTCAATCTTTTTCCCATATCCACCTGTTTTTTCTTGTTCTCCTGTCTTAAGACTGCCAAGCATTTTTTTGACAGAGCCGGTCAAATGATCTATAAAAGAAAGGGATATTGACTGCGGCTCAGAGCTGCATTGAAGCTTGATCAGGTCAATATCATCCCTATCGGTTATCTCAGTCAAAAGATTAATATTGCTCTCTGTTATGCCAAGGATGATTATTTTGTTGTTTATCTCTACTATTTGGATATATTTATTAGGTGATAAGGGGTGAGTGGCAAGGGTATTGATACACTTTACCCCGGAAAATAATGCTGCCTTGTCCTTGAAGAAAAATTTCAATAACCCAATGATAAGCAATCCAATAATTATCAGGGCAAAGACGGTTTTTGCCATAACTGCCAAAAAGCTGACCTTATACCCTCCAGAATTACCTGCTTTTTTGTCCTTGTTTGTAAATACAGGCTGATTTTCTATGTCAATTTCTGAAATGGCTGGGGCAGCATTTTGGGTAAAGGTTTGGGTTAATGGTACGGATGTAGTCTGTGTTGAGGTTGCCTGAACCTCATCTGATAGGCAGAAAATAGCAAGCAGACAAATTGTACAAAAAGTGCAAAAAGTGCAAAAAAATGCTAATAAACGCATTTAGCCCCCTCCCTTTAAATAGGCATTTAGCCGTTAACTATCAGCTTTTTAATTTCTCACTTACGGTCATGGTAACGCAATAATCTCACTCACCCTGACCCCAAAGGTATCATCAATGACCACTATCCCGCCCTTAGCTACCAGTTTGCCATTGGCAAGGATATCTACTGATTCACCGGTCATTCTTTCTAATTCAACAATTGAACCAACCCCAAGGTCTAATATCTCTCGAACACTCATCTTTTTACGGCCAAGCTCCACAGTCACATCCATGGGAACATCCATGATAAGTCTTATATTGCCTGGAATAGCTGGTCCTCCAGTTGATTTTAATGAAGCAAATTGAACAGGGTTTACCCCTGAGACAAAGGTTGGAGATATTTCTGCATTCATTGTTTCACCCCCATTTTTTTTCTCTCCCAAGATACTATCAACAATAGGCTTTGCAATATCTACAGGCATCAATTGAACCAGATTGCCGCTGGATAGATCACCTAATTTTAAGTTATATTTAACCTTAACTGCTTTCGGATGTTTTAGAATAGGGAGGTCAACCTGTTCTGAAGCAAAGTTTACAATTTTTATCTTTGGTTGAGAAGCAGTCACTGTTTTGCCCAGGGTATGTGATATAGATGCTGCTGAAGAATCTATCATTTGTCCCAATGCTTCACCAAGGGCACCAAGATAGAGGTCATTTATCTCCTTTGGCGGTGTTTTCCCATCTCCGCCCATCATAATATCGGCAATAAGTGTTCCCTGTTCTTTTAAGAAGATAAGGTATGTATGCCCAGTAATTCCGCCAGAATAATCAACCTCGACAGCAATGGCTGAGCCAGGGATATCAACAGCTACCTTGTTTGGGTCTATAGTCTCTACCTCTGGGGCAGAAATATCCACCTGTTTATTTAAGATAGTAGAAAGGGATGTCATCGCTGCCTGCATAGCCGGAGCAAGTACTGTAGATAATGCCTGCCTTTCCTCTCCAGATAAATCCTTAACCGATGACATGGGCACCTGTTCCATTGTCTCTATCTGTTGCTGTCCGCCCAAAAGAGCATCCAATTCTTCCTGAGAAACCTCATTATTTATATCCTCAGTCATAAAATGAGCCTCCTTTTTATTCAATTTTATCACAAATAACATGGAATGTCAACAAATTTTTAATAAGCTGTTACTCGATGTTCAAGTTTTTTTAGCCGGAGCAATTAGGTTGACCATGACAAACCCTGC
>JASEHA010000244.1 GCA_030018795.1 bacterium | reverse complement strand
TTTCCCCGCCCTGATAAAGTGTCAATGGTGGCAAAAAACTTGAACATCGAGTATGAACAACTAAAATCACAAATTATGCCCCTGTTAAGTATATATCCCGAATAACTTCTCCCAATTGTGGAGCATGAGGAGTATTACGACGAACAACAACTATTGCTCCATGCTCCTGTGGACGAAATAAAGCTATCCAGGCAGCATTACGGTAAGCCATAACAATAGCTACGACCAACCAGTTTGGTCCTTTACCGGAAATAACAATTCCTTTTTCCTGAGATACTTCAGGGACAATAACATCAGAGAGGTCAGATACAACAAAAACTCCACTATGACAGGAAATAGAAAACTCCATAAATGTATAATTCTCTTTATCTTCAATCTTCCATTTAAGGTGGTCAGAACCTTCACTTGCCATCTTTAGGAAGGGGATTTTGACATAATCTCCTTCCACTTTTGGGTCGCGAATTTTAACTGCTACCGGATAAACGGCATGAACAAGTGTAGTCACCCTCACCATCAGGGCATGCACGAAAGCAATACGCCTTTTGGCGGGGCAGATGTTCAAGCAGGTTTAATACAAAAACTGATTTACCGCTGTGAGGAGGCCCACAAATAATAGTCTTCAAACTGCCGGTTTCAGAGATAATTGTCTCAAGAGAATTCATCTTATACCTCCTATGAAAATCACTAAAAAATGCTATTTAATCCGGGCTATGATCAAATATTACTATATCCCCTGTTACCGGCGAACGGTAAATAAGTTTCTTTGCCTTCCCATGAAGAGCATGGGCAATTTTTAGATATAGCCATATTGGAGCAGCACCGGTTAGGACAACCTCATTCCCTTCTCCTGCAAGCTCCTTTGCTTTTTGGAGATACGAATCAAGCTCGATTAATTTAGCAGTTTCAGCATATAGAATGTTTAGCTCAATTACTATTCGAGTAGACATTTTCTTCTTCCTCCATATCCACAAGGACATTTTTGAATCAAAGACTTAATTGGAGGCAGCTCTTCTTTTATTGCTGCCCATACCACATCCAACCTAACACCAAAATAGTCGTGGATAAGCTTATCCCTCATTCCGGCCATCTCTCCATGGAATTTCCGGATACTTTTCTCTAAATTCCTGAGGCACACTTTTTGTTGCCTCGCCTATGATCTCTAAGGCTCTCACTACTGCAAAGGCAGTCTTGTCGTCCAGGGTAAAATCCTCGTAGGAGATATTTTTAGTAAATATTGCTGCCTTCTCCATGGCATTCAGTATATCTTGTATATAATCGCCGATCTCTCTTTTCAAAGATAAACCACCTCCTCTAAGATATGTTTTCCAATCCTTGGTTTTAATGCAGATTTCATCACAAGGTCTACCTTAACTCCCAGTGTATCACTTAAATGATTCTCCAGAGCGATAAACTTAAGCAACCCTATGGTTTTATTAAATTCAACAAGAATATCCATATCACTATCTTCTTTGTTCTCCCCTCTCAAATAAGAGCCAAAGACACCTATCTCTTTAACCTTGAACTCCCTTGATAAAACAGCCTTATTTGCTTTGAGTATTCCTTTTATCTCTTCAAGCCTTTCTCTTTGTTCCACTTTTTACTTCTCCATAATGAGTTTTACCCAACCAAAGGAATCATGAGGTATAATCAAGATTGACTACTCTCCTTGTTTTGGGATATATATGCAATCCAATAAAGAAATTGACATTTATAGTAGCCCAGGATTCTATCCTGGTATATCTAATGCCAACATAGAATGTTGGGCTACTATTATCTTTATGTCAATTTTTTTATTGGAGTGCATATATTAATGACTTTATTGATTTAGTCAATTTTTGCGAGACCATCATACCGCATATTGTGCTTCATGCAAACCAAATAATCACATGCTGTATGACTATGATGCTAAAACTCGATGTTCAAGTTTTTGTAACCTGCGATATTGGTTCACCTATCCTACAGAAGTGACCACAAGGAGGGAGACCCTCTGTCAGAGGTAGCACCTCTGGCAGGTCGCAGCTACAAGAATACCATCTGGCATTTTACTATTTTGGTCTGAGACGATTCCTGTGAGCCAGAAAAAACTTGAACATCGAGTGTTAGCTAAATTCTAATTGCTCAGCTCGAAATGTTGCGTCTCTACACTGGAAAAAGGCAGGGACAAGCCTGCCAGAGGAGCTTCCTCCTGTAGCTACATTATAAACTATCCGACAATTGATGGTTGACATGACACTTAAGAATCTGCAATCATAACCTTTTCCGGAATAGGCAGAACCTTTCTGTCTTTGAATTCGTTATTATTGAGACCTTGAATTTGCATGTATCTTATTTTGTCAGCTTTTTCCAGTTGTTTCCCTTCTTCAAAATTCAGCATGATTTTTAGTTGTTTTAATCGATAGATATCCCAGAGTAAGCTGACATCTTTTTTTTCTTCAGGATTGATTTTGTCAAAAATATCTTCTGTAAAGTCCTGGATATACTTATCAATAGTCTTGCCATTCTTTTTAGGCAAAGCCCAGATATTTCCATCAAAGAGAGATTTGTATCTCTTCTCCCTATCTGAAAGAACAAGGGTTGGGGTTATTTCTACCGAACCAAGACCAAGTGGCTTTCCCATACCGATCTTGTGAGCACAACCTTCTGGAAGTTTTAAGGCGAAAAGTAATGCACCAAGTTCCTTTTCCGAGAGATTCTCGAATCGAATGCGGAAATTGAACTCTGTCTCTGGTTTTACTGGCCTGATTCTGGTGTGTTGAGTCTCGTATTTACCAATGGCATTTAAGATTATTGGGTAAAGATTCTTTGGCAAGGTTGATAGGTTTACCTCAACCTTTTGTCTGTAAGCATCATCTATGATGGGATTACGGAACATAGCTCTATTTATCCCATTATCGGCCAACATCTTATTGAAATCGTTTCGAGAAAAGCTTATTTCAGTTTCCTCCCACCCTTTTCCTGATTTATGCCAGTAGAGTTTGTTGCCACGGATAACTGTATCTGAATTATAATGATTCAAGTTGTGTATATTGTCCGTACCCTGAACCAGATAATGTTGAAATGTAGTCGGCTTTGGAGTAGATAATATCTGTGGGATTGACTCTTCTATCTGTGGAACTTCTTCGGGGTTTAATAAAACAGCGTCCTCAAAGAATACCCGCCCGGCAAAAGAGTTTTTCTCTTTTTCGGCTGCTTTCCCAAAGATAGCCTCTGCCATATCTATCCTGCTCCTAAAGGCTCCATATTCTTATTAGTAAACTCGACAAACCTGCAGTCCTCGTAACCTGCCTGTCCCAGGTCGTTGCAACCAATATAGTTTCGGGTACGTATTCTAATTGGCATATCGACCTTTTCATTAAGACCAATAAAGGGAATAGCGAGATTAGTTCCCCTTTCTTCACTCAACAATGTCTCACCACTCTTTTCCTCACACCGTGTTCCATAAAGGACCTGCCAGGCGTCAATCGCATCCACATCGCTATCTGCTTCATCCACCCGCAATCTTCCAGAGAAGATATTCTCATCCTGACGCCAGAGATATAGCTCCTTTGATTTGTTAAAAAGCCTCATCTTCTGGATAAATTTCGGCTCAAATCTTTCTCCTTGAAAGTCTCCATCACAGAACTTGCCAATCAACACCATGTAATCCAGATAGGCAACAAAATAGCCATCGTCATTTCCCCAATGTTTAACAAGTGAGTTAAAATCAGATTTGGAATATGGCTCTGCTTTGCTTTTCATCGGAAGTTCCCCCATCATTTTTGCTTAACATGTTATAAATATATCAGTTAGCT
>JASEHA010000243.1 GCA_030018795.1 bacterium | reverse complement strand
ACACATCCTCCAGATTTGACTCCCGGATACGCACATCATCAGTCCTTTGTTCAGCAAATTGGCAAGCATCTTCTCTGGTATCAAACAATCTGTAATTGGTTATCCCATTATCAAGGGATTCAACCACAAAATGCCCAACCTTTGCCTTGAGTTCATCTGGTGTACCCAGGGCAATTAGTTTACCATGGCTGAGTATCCCGATCCGATGACAGAGTAATTCTGCTTCCTCAATGTAATGGGTGGTGAGTAAAATTGTCACACCCTGCCGGTTGAGGTCGCGGATGAGATCCCATATTTGACGCCGAACCTGTGGGTCAAGTCCTACAGTTGGCTCATCAAGAAACAACACCTTGGGGCAATGCATAATAGACCGGGTAACAAGCAATCTCCGCTGCATACCGCCGGAAAATGTCTTTAGCAAATGGTTTGCCCTCTCAGATAGACCACACCAGTCAAGCAACTCATCTATCCTCTGACGGATACCATTCATCTGATGAAGCAACCCATGGATACGAAGGTTTTCATAAGCTGTCAGTTCCTTGTCAAGATTTATTTCTTGAGGGCAGACCCCAATCAGGCGTTTAATCTTAGCTGCATTTGAGACCACATCCAGCCCATCAATCTCTGCCCAGCCAGAAGTTGGCAGGGTCAGGGTATTAAGCATTCGCACCGTAGTGGTTTTGCCAGCACCATTTGGGCCAAGCAGGCCGAATACCTCACCAGTCTTAATCTTCAGATTTAACTCATCTATTGCCAATAATTTTCCGAATTTTTTGGTTAATCCATCAATATTTATCATACAGATAACATTCCTTTAATACTGTTTACAATTCTTTCAGCCTTCAACTCTTCCAGTTTTAAATATTTTGCACCCATAGATTCTGCTACCTCTTTTGCCAGCCCAAAGCTGACAAATCCTGCTTCTGTATCAATCACCAGGGAGTTCATTCCGGATAATTTTATCTGCTCAGCAATCTCCTTAACCTCTTCCCTTGGCGGTTTGTTATTATCCAACCCCACATTTGCTTTGCCGTCAGTCAATAGTACCAGCAGGGGATAGCTATTGGCATCTCTGGTTCTCTCTTGCATCAACACCTCATATCCCTTGCTCAACCCGGCTGAAAGCGGTGTTTTGCCACCTGTGGGCAACTCCTGCAGCCTAATCTTGGCCATTTCCACGCTTGAGGTAGGCGGCAAAAGCAACTCTGCCCGATTATTCTTAAAAGCCACCAACCCTACCTTATCCCTCTTTTGATAGGCATCGATTAACAAGGAGAGTATTGCCCCCTTGGTAGCTGCCATCCGCTGATTGGCCCCCATCGAACCTGAGGCATCAACCACAAACAAGATGGTATTGCCCATCTTTTTCTTCCTTACTTTCTCCCGAATATCCTCTGGCCTGATATTTATGGCCACTCCATCTTTGTCCCGATGTACCTGATAGGGTGCTGCTGCTCGAAGGGTAGCATCCAGTGCCAGGTCAGTGGGCTTACCAATAGGTATGGTGCTTCTGATATACCTGCCGGATTTAGAATCTGTGCGGCTATTACTTCGCCTGCCAGATGAAGACCGCACCTTATTATCATTTGGCAGGCTTATCCGTCTGACATCATAAGGTGCTCCTATTTCAAAATGTGTCTCTGAAGATGCATCTGATTGGCTGTCTTGTTGTTTCTGGTCAGTTAAATTGGAATGGTCTTTTTTTTTTCTTGCTCTCCCTGTTGCTGCTTATGCTTGCTCATAGATTCCTGGAGCTTCTCTTTATCCATCTTTTGCTCCTGAAATGGCTTGCGACGCATACGATGTGGCAGTACCAACTCAGCTGCCTCTTTCACATCATCTTCAGTTACCTGTATTCTGAAATGATAAGCCGCTAAAGTCTGTGCGGTTTTCATCATCACAACATCTGCTCGATGCCCATCAACCCCCATATCAATAGCGATATGAGCAATTAAATTTAACATCTCATCCTCTATAACTACCTTTTCGAGTAGTTCCTCTGCCTTTACTATGGTCTCTGATAGGCGTTTTTCCTCAGCCTCCCATTCATGATAGAAGGAATGTGGTTCTTGTTCATATCTTGCCCTACGTTTAATAATCTCAACCCGCAATTCAGGCTCCTTCAATCCCTCAATATCCACGCATAGCCCAAAGCGATCAATAATCTGGGGACGCAGTTCACCCTCCTCAGGGTTCATAGTGCCCACTAATATAAAGTGTGCTGGATGCGAAAATGAAATCCCTTCTCGCTCAACCGTATTTACCCCCATAGCCGCAGAATCCAGCAAAACATCTACCAGATGGTCGTCCAGAAGATTGGCCTCGTCAATATAAAGTATTCCGCGATTAGCAGAAGCCAAAATACCTGGTTCAAAATGCTTCTCACCTTTTTTGATTGCCTTTTCAATATCAATGGTACCAACTACTCTATCCTCTGTGGCAGATACTGGTAAATTAACTACCTTCATCTTTCGTTTGATAACCGACAAATCTTTCTTCTGCCGGCACCTTTCACACATCAGATGAATATCTTTTGGACTGCAGGCAAAAGGACAATCCTCTACCACATCAAGCTCAGGCAAAAGATTAGCCAGTGCTCGCACTGCAGTAGATTTAGCTGTTCCCTTCTCACCCCGAATAAGCACACCACCAATTCGTGGGTTAATAGCCACTAAAATAAGAGCCCGTTTCATCTTCTCCTGACCAACCAGGGCAGTAAACGGATAAATAGTATTTGCCAGGCAACTCATACACCTTCCTCCTAATATTTACAACTTAATAGAGTTCTGCAAAATGGGTAATTTGCAAGGCAAACAGATGGTAGCCGCAACCTTTAGGTTGCGTAATGCATTGCAGATTAAGGATGTTATAATCCGAAGGCTAAAACCTGTGGCTACCAATTTCGCATTTTGCAGAAGTCTATTACAACTTATCTCTACAGCGAATGTTCGACCAGGGGCTTTGTAATCTGATTTTAACCCTTTTTTACACAATTTCTGCCATAATAAGAATTGCTGTCATATTTAATACTTATACCCTGTCTCAAAAGTAATTGTTCGGCCAGGTGCCTTGTAGAACTGGTAATACTCTTTGTCGAAAAGATTATCTACCGCAATTGCGAGTCGCAGGTATTTCTTTGGGGTATAACCTACCTTCAGGTCAACTGTATTCACCTTATCATACGCCCCATAGACACCTTCTATGACATCAATATTATCAGAAGTAGCATACATCTTGTCTGCAAAGTGCCAGATACAAGAGGCATCTAAATTATTTCTATTAAAAGAAAACCCGATGTTAGCCATCTTCTCAGGCACATACTCAAAATCCTTGCCAACAGTCTTTGACTCAGCCGGGTTTGAGGTAATTTCTGTATCTTGATGGGTATAATTAGCAAAGGCACTTAATCCTTTGCCAATCTTAACCTTGCTGTCTATCTCAAACCCCTTTATCTTGCCACATCCTGCATTCTCTTTGACAGAATAGGTGCCAGTAAGCCATTTGCTATAGATGAGGTCATCTATCTTGCTCTGAAAATATGTCCCAGAAATGGCTATCTTACCCAAGTGTTGGTCAATACCGACTTCCCAGCTTTGAGTGGTTTCTGGAGAAAGCTCAGGATTACCCTCATAAGTTTTACCAGTAGCACTTTTCCATGTTTTGTATAAATCATAGATTGTTGGCGGTCTAAATGCCTTGCCCCAGGAGGCACGGATACCGTCCAACTCGTATAATCCTTTCTCAAATTCCGGCTTATAGACCAATCCTACCTTAGGAGAAAAGGCTGACTTTTCCT
>JASEHA010000242.1 GCA_030018795.1 bacterium | reverse complement strand
CAGTCGGTCGCAATCCTTTTTTCATCAAATATCAGTTTCTCACGGTGTCTGGTGCCTGGTGCACTTCCTACCCGTCGCAATCAGTTTCCCATCGAATCCCATTTTTTTTCGCCTTTTCGCCTTCTCGATTCCTTGCTTGGTCACCAGAAAAAACTTGAACATCGAATATTAGTATACATTATATGAACTACTAAAGTCAAGTAAAAAAAATGAAAAAAGTGCTTGAAATTTTTTTCTTGACAAAGAAAAATAAATACGATATAATAAACTACTGGATTGTAGTGTTAAATTTTCAGGTTATTTATGGGGGAGGGGCATGAATAAATTCTTTTCACAGATTATCACTGTTTTAAGGAGCCTGAATCGTAATCAAAAGATAATTCTGGGAATATCTGCTGGTGCAATTCTTTTAGGATTATCCTTTTTGGGATATTATACACAGCGGGTAGAATTTGTTAACCTTTATGTAAACATAGATACTGAAGAAGCAGGAAGAATAACCAAGAAATTGGATGAATGGAAGCAAAAGTATAGTCTGGAAGGGACAACGATTAAGGTTCCATTAAAAGATAAAGACCGTTTACGACTCGAACTCGCCTCATCTAAACTTGCCCCAAAGGGTGGGATTACTGGCTTTGAAATATTTGATACCACAAAATTAGCCATCACCGATTATGAACGCCGCATTAATTATGTAAGAGCACTTCAAGGGGAATTATCCAGAACAATAAAAAGCATAGAAGGCATAGAAGATGCCAGGGTTTTGCTGGTAATGCCGGAAAAAAAGCTTTATATGGAGGAGCAAAGAGAGGTCTCAGCCTCGGTTAAGCTCCAGTTAGCCCCGTTTACCACTTTAGATGCCAGTCAGATAGTTGGTATCGTTCAATTAGTTTCCTCAGCTGTTGAAGGCTTACCGCCGGATAATGTGAATATTGTTGACAATCGAGGCAATATCCTCACAGATATTGAGGAATTAAGAAAGGGGGAAACCACAGGGCTTGCAGCTAAACAGCTTGAACTCCAAAGAGCAGAGGCAAGGAAATTAGAAAAAGCTATTCGTAGGACATTGGCCAAATGCCTGATTGAAGATAAGATAGAGGTGCTTGTTACCTGCAATATAAACTTTGATAAAATAGAATCAAAGCATGAAAAGTATACCTCTCCTGAAAATATTGCCTTAACCGACGATCGGATAAGAGAAGGGGTAGAAAAGGTACAGCTAAGGGCAAGTGATGAAAAGGTTATTGAACGATTTGAGGGCGAGGGAAGCGTCCCAGGCGGACCGCCAGGGGTAGAAGCACAGATGCCAGGCTACAAAGGCATGACCTCTGCCAAAGGACCAATGACCTATTCAAAGGATGAGCTTAGAAGTAATTATCTGGCAAATAAAGAAGAGATCATGACTGTAAAATCACCCGAAATCTCTAAGCTGTCTGTAGCTGTCTGGATTGATGGAATATACGAAAGGGATGCAAGCGGTTTTTATAAATTTGATAAAAATAATCATTTTGTCTATATCCCCAGAGGCAAGGATGAGATGCAAAAGTATGAAAACTTGGTCTGGGCAAGCATTGGAGCAGAAAAAGATAAAGAGTATCAAGGCAAAGAGTTCATTGTTCAGGTAGAGAATGTTCAGTTTGATCGTACCTCAGAATGGCTTGCTGCACTTGCCCAACGCGAGGCTCAAAAGAGAAGGCTGCTGGCTATGGCTGCTGGTGCCGGGTTCCTGGCTCTGGCAATTTTTGTAGCCTTAATCTTTATGTTTATGGTCAGGAGAAAAACACTTGCTCAGGAAAAACTCTTGCGGGAAAAGGAATTGGCAGCATTGAATGCCCTTCGAGAAAGAATCCCGCATGAAAGGGATGAAGGCTTTTATCCAACAGGAGAAGGGGAGGAGAAAAAGATATTGCCTCCTTCAAGAGCAGCAGAAGGGAAAGAGGTTTCTATAGAAGAATTGGCAAGAGAGGTAGCTATAAATCAACCGGATGCTGTGGCTAACCTGTTCAGAACATGGCTGGAGAATGATATGGAAGAGACAGTTGAATAAGATGAAGTCAGAATTCTGATATTCTTTATCCGTAATAGATATTAACAATACTGGAGGGGAAAATGGCTGAGGAGATTCAGTTACCGTTTATAACTGGCCGCCAGAAGGCAGCCGCAATATTGATTGTTCTTGGGGCAGATATCTCTGCTGAGGTATTTAAGCATCTAAAAGAAGAAGAGATAGAGGCAATAACCAGGGAAATAGCCAGGATTCGTAAGATAACCCATAGTCAAAAAATAGCTTTATTACAGGAATTTTACAGCCTGATGATGGCTCAGGAATTTATTATTCAAGGCGGGGTAGAATATGCCAGAGCATTATTGATACAAGCACTTGGAGAAGAAAGGGCAAACGCCTTTATTAATGAGGTGGCAGGGATAAAGAAAGAGCCGTTTGACTTCTTGAAAAAGATGGATACAAAACAGATACTTCTCTCTGTTCAGCATGAACACCCACAGACAATTGCTTTGGTTATGGGACATCTTTCACCAGATAAGGCAGCCGCACTTATCACCCAATTACCTCCAGAGGTTCAGGTTGATGTGTCCAGAAGATTGGCTTTAATGAGTTCATCATCGCCTGAAGCTATGAACAGGGTAGAAACAATGCTTGCAGACAGGATGGCTGGTGGTATAGCCGTAGAGACAAAAGGAAAGGATATTGGCGGTATTATGGCTATTGTAGACCTCTTGAATCAGGGCGATAGGGAGATGGAACAAACCATCCTGGATGGTATCGCTGAACAGGATCCAGAGCTTGCAGAAGAGATAAAGAAGAGATTGTTTACCTTTGAGGATATTGTTAAGCTTGATGACAGGTCAGCTCAACGAGTTTTAAGAGAGGTCGATATAAGAGACCTTGCCCTGTCAATGAAGGGTGCTTCTGAAAACGCTAAGAATATGGTCTTTAAGAATATGCCTAAACGTGCAGCGGCCATGCTTCGAGAGGAAATAGACTTTCTTGGTCCAGTAAGGGCACAGGATGTCGAAGCCTCTCAGGAAAAAATTGTCAATGTTATCAGACAACTTGAGGATTCAGGAGAAATAATTGTTTCCCGTGGCGGCGGTGGCGGGGGGATGATTGCGTAAGGCGAAAAGGCTGTATTGTTGCGTCAACCTTAAATTTGGGATAGGGAGGTAGTCCTCATCTTACAACCATTTTGTCTCTATTTGACACTGGAGAGTTGATAGGTGATAGTAAAATTCTCACGTCATGCAAAACGAAGAATAAAGCTTTATAATATTCCAGAGTTAACCATATTGGATATTCTGGAGAGTACAAAAATACCTCAAGGTGAATATGAGATTATAAAAGATATAGCAGGATTTAAATTCCCTCTAAAAATTGTTATTTGTATTAAAGAAAATGTTGTAACAGTAATAACAGCTTATCCTTTGAAAAAAAGAAAGGAAGAAAGGAGAGAAAATGAAGGTATTTTATGATGATGAAATTGATGCATTATATCTGAAGGTAGGAGAAAAAGAACCTGAAGGTGTGGTAGAAATTTCAGAAGGAGTTAATATGGATACAACTTCTGAAGGGCAGATAGTTGGCATAGAAATTCTTAATGCTTCCAGAAAAATGGATATAACCACAATATTTTCTTATACTTTGGAATTAGATAAAAATCTTTTAACTCAAAAAGCTGCCTAAAAAGGGGATAACAACTGTTAAAAGCCTAATGTCATGTCAACCTCAATTGTCGTATAGTAATGGCAAGAGTGAGCTTCTCTGGCAACCTGGCGACTGGTGCCATGGTGCTCTGGACTGGTTG
>JASEHA010000241.1 GCA_030018795.1 bacterium | reverse complement strand
AACGATTGTAATGCCTCTTATTGTGTACTACTTGATGCGTTCAATTCGTAATGGGAAGGATTGAGTGAAACTTCGTTTCACTCATCTATTTTTGCTATTGTAGGTTACAAAAACTTGAACATCGAGTATAAGACTATCAAACTATCCGCCCTACGAGATCATACTCTGCAGCAGCAATTATCTCTACAGGCACAATCTCTCCTATTTTTTGATACCTTCCCTGGAGGTATATTACCCCATCTATCTCCGGAGCCTCATACTGGCTTCTGCCAACCATCCCTTGCTCGATATATCCCTCGACAAGGACATCCAGTATTTTGCCAATCTTTTTCTTCTTTTTCTTAAAAGACACCTTTTTTTGCAATTCCATTATTTCATGATGCCTTTCTTCTTTTACTGCTTCATCTACCTGGTTGGGAAAATCAAAGGCAGGTGTGTCATGCTCCTTAGAGTAGGGGAAGACACCGAGATGGTCAAATCCTGTTTCCTCTACAAAATCAAACAGCATCTTAAACTCATCCTCTCCCTCACCAGGGAAGCCAACGATAAGGGATGTACGCAAGGCAATATCAGGGATCAACTGCCTTATTTTGCTAATCAATCCCTTTATCTGCTGAGAAGATCCTTTCCTATTCATAGCCTGAAGGATAGAATCATGGATATGTTGAACAGGTATATCAAGATAGTGGCATATATTAGGAGATTTTGCCATTATTTCTATAAGCTCATATGTAACATGTGCTGGATGCGTATACATCAGGCGAATCCAGATATTATCAGAGATAGGTGTCAATTGTTTTAGCATCTCAGGCAGCATGAGCCTTTCGTAGGTATCTATGCCATAGAGGGTTATGTCCTGAGCTATCAGGTTTATCTCACGAGTACCGACTACATTAACAAGATTGTCAACCTCTTTTATGATACCTTTCATATCTCTGCTTTGATACCTGCCTCGCAGGGCAGGGATAAGGCAATAAGAACAGCAATTATTGCATCCATCAGCTATCTTGACATAGGCTGTATGTGGAAGGGTAGCGATGATACGAGGATAGGAATGCTGAGAAAATCCTTCACCTATGCATATCTGTTTTTCCTTATCTATTGCCTGATAAATCTCAGTTACCTTTCCTACACCAATCAAATGATCTATTGTGGGAAATTTATCCAATAGTTTTTTTCCTTGCAACTGAACCAGACATCCGGCAACAATCAGTTTTTCATATTTCCCGATAGATTCTGCAATTACCTCAAAAGACTCTTTTCTTGCCTTTTCCAGAAAGGCACAGGTATTGATAATAAGCACATCTGCTTCTTCTGAATTGAATGTAATCTCATACCCCTGCTCCTTAAGAATTCCAAGCATAATCTCAGTATCCACTAAGTTTTTTGGACACCCAAGGCTGATAGCTGATACAATAGACATTTATTCCTCCTTCTATTGTTCTTAATAACCACATTGTTGTTCTATGATAACATATCAGATTTGATAAGTCAACTTTTATTTTCTTCTCTGAATATTCGATAAAGCAAAATTCAAAGGACACAATCGTCATAGAATTGCCCAAAGAAGGCGTAAAAGACGTAAAATCGGCAGACGAACAAAAGTGGTTTAGTTTATTGGTGTAAAAACTGTCAAAAAGTTCATTATGGCAAATTACCGCCGGAAATAGGGTAGTAAATCAACAGAGTCACATAATACTGCATCAATGCTACGAGTCGTATTTAAGACGCACCTGAAGGTGCTCACCACATATCTGATTATTTGATAACCCCAACCTTGCCCTGCAATACCTTATCACCTGTCTTCAAGATATAAAAATACATCCCACTTGCAACAGGTTTGTTATCCGCATTTGTCAGATTCCAGCTACTATTAGTAATTGTTTTCACCAACTCACCTGACAGGGTATATATCTCAACCACTGCATTTTGTTCTGAGGTATCAAAATAAATGTGTTGATTATTCAGAGATGGATTTGGATATACTGTGCAGGTTGAGGTTGAAAGATTGCTCTCTAATGGAACAATATGAAGAGAGATATCCGTAGAATTAACAGAAATCTTTTCAATATCAGGGCTTACCCCGAATATGTCATGGGCATTTATTCTTGCAGTCCCTTCTTTATTTGCCCTAAACCTGATTGTAGCTATTACCCCCTGACCAGTTTCTCCACTAACCTTTTTCATACGGCATTGAGCAAATTTATCTGCTGCTGGAGATGTTACCCAAAATGTGTCTCGTCCTCCCCTCTTCAGGAATTCACCATCACTTACCCTGATTAAGCTCAAAACATCAGGCTTATCTGTTACAATATCAAATTGTATTCCGTACAGGTTATTCGCATTATCAATCCATAAATCCACATCAATTTCATCCCCAACCTTGTTCATTGTTGAAGCAGTAATTAATGTTATGCCTGCGGGTTTATCCTGGATTGAAGAGGATGTTCTGGGTGATTGTGAGACCACAATATCCGTAACATCAGAAAAATTGCTGGAAACAGCAGCTATATCCAAGAGATCTATTGTCCCATCTAAGTTAATATCACACCATTGGTCATATCCTATAGTACCACTGCTTATTCCAAATAATCTGCCAACAAGAACCAGATCCTGAATGTTTATAGCAGCATCAGTATTAATATTAAATCCATAAGCTACAGACACGCTTCCGTTTATCATATCAGCAGGTATTCGCTTCACACCTGAATCAGACAGGGTAACATGTCCCAACTCAAGATAAGATGGCATGTTAGTAGATGTGCCGATAATCTTAAACCTAATAGATGCAAGTGTCCCTGAACCACTTATTCCGGTAGAGGTACCAATTTTTGTACAGGCAATATTGTTTAACGAGCCAGTTCCAATGTCAGGATCACGCCAAAATGTTTGAGATCCAGCATCCCTGAAGAAGCCCCCTTCCTCAACTGTTATTAGTTGAAGTATTGACGGGTTAAAGCCAAGACTGCATTGCCAGCCAGATAAATCAGCAACATTTTCTATCCTTATCTCAACCGTATAAGTCCCTCCAAGCCGGGCCCGGCCAGATACAGGACAAATCTTTATCCTCGTAGTAACGGTGCCTGTTTCTATCGTTGATACACTATTCCGCCTACCAGGTGTTCCATCAAGAATTTGACTTTCCTTCCATTCATTGCTTTCTGGCGATATTCTTTCTAATGATCTGCCATTATTATTTGCACCAAAAGCAGATGAATAGGTAACAGAGCCAACAAAATCATTGCTTGAGTTTATCAATGCTATTGTAGCCGTTGAATTAACAAGGGTTAGAGCACTACATTCGATAATTGTGCCTGTATTGGTACCATAAACAGCTGTAAATGTAGCTCCCTTTTGGACGATCACTGCATATCCTTGAGAAGGGATTGTCCATGTCCCCTGATAAAGGGATAGCCCATGCTTTGTCGTTCCATCACCATCAAAAAATTTCCAACCAGATAGATTAATATCGTCAAATTCATTACTATTATATACTTCAACCCATTCACGATTGGTATCGCTTCCCTGCGGGTCATACATTATCTCATTTATGATCACACCCTGTGCATAACTATTATTGCTGATTATTAGTAATGTTAAAGAAACAATTATTGTTTTAAGTAGTTGGGATAAAGTTTGTTGCATTTTTTTCACCTCTTCATTTGTCTTTAATGGCACAGCTAATATGATTTCTGACAATCCTGACGTTACGACAATAACATCTTTCCAGATTCGCTCAGCCAGTGACGCTTTTTTTCTACTCCAACAATCTTACCACAAAATTATTGTGTTGTCAATGTTTTTGTTGTAAGTCTGAATATTCGATAAAGCCAACTGTCTCATAATGCCTCATGTAAAAAGAGCAT
>JASEHA010000240.1 GCA_030018795.1 bacterium | reverse complement strand
GTAGATGGGTTAGCACCCATCCTACAATTATATCATCTCTATGCGACACTGAAGGATTGACACGACACTAACCCCTAATCCCCTTTGTTAAGGAGGAATTAAGATATCTGACCAGCTAATAGCTAACTGCTCCCCTGTCACTGAAAGATATTCCAAACCATATTTGCCATGTCTTCATCCTTAAACGGCTCCATAAGATAAGCTGTGGATCCAATCAGCATAGCTTCCCCGATGTAGGATTCCTGACCTGGACGACCAAGGATGACTATTTTAACTGTGTTATCACGGGCAAGAATCCTTTTTATTGTCTCTACCCCCATCATATCAGGGACATTTATTACTACTAATTGAGGGGTTAGCACCTTGCATTTGGCTATTGATTCGATCCCGGTCATACTGTTCCAGATTATTCCAAATCCGCATTTTTCCAGGATAGATTTTATCCTTAGCCGCGTTGCTCCTGAATCATCTACAACCAATGCTCGAAGTGAATCAGACATGTTAACCTCTATTTTGTCAGCACATATTGAACTGTCCTAAGTAAGACTTCCTGTTTAAACGGCTTAACAACAAAATCCTTTGCCCCAATAGACAGAACTTCATTAATTAACTCTTCATATCCCACGGCACTTACCATTACTATCCTTGCATCTGGATCAATCTTGGTCAGCCACTTCAAGGTTTCAATCCCATTCATCTCTATATCTGGCAAAACAATATCCATGGTTACCAGATCAGGTTTTAGTTCTCTGTATTTTTGTATAGCACTTGCTCCATCAGCTGCTTCTCCAACAACATCATAACCAGCCTCAGCAAGCATTTTTCTTAATATTTTTCTCATAAACAGTGAATTATCTACTATCAATATTTTGGCATTCTTGCGTTTCATCTTCTTTGTTAATGCCTCCTTAATGGTTAAAAAAATGTGAGATGTGTTAATTGACAGGAGGTAGGGGGGAGAAATGTGCCCGGCTGTCTATGATTTTACCATCCTTTGCGGCGAATAGCTTTCATCCTTAAAGAACATAAATACAACTAAAAAGCAGAGTATCCCAAATCCAAAGAAGAATGTTCCCAGAACAAGGGCTGAACTCAGGAGGGCAAAGGTACCCATAAAGATAGAGAAAAAAGAGCCTGCTACCCCGGCCAAAAATGCCTTTTGTCTAAATTGAATCTGTATTTTAGCAGGTTTGTCCTCAGCAAAATCACCCCAAAACTCATGTAAAAACCTGTCAAACAACTCAGAAAATACCTTTTGACTCTTGCGATCCCTGACAAGCGACTTTCTCGCTAAAAGGTCAATCATATTCCCTACAGGCTTAAACCGTATCAATGCCAATAGCCCCTCCCTTTCTTCCCCAGAAAGCCCCTCAAGAAGATGCACAAAAAAACCGCTGCATTCATCCATTGCCTTGCTCATAATCTCGTCACGATGAGATATAAGTTGTTCACTTGTCTTGATAGATAAAGAATTAAGATGGAATCCTATAATTTGAAGCAGATAAGGGTGACCGCCAGTTACCTCATATCCCCACTCAGCTACCCTTCTATCCATATCAATTACATGGGAGTTTTCTTGTTTTAGAAAAGCCATTGCCTCTCGTTTTTTTAACAATCCCAACGGGATGGTGGTAAATACCTCGGCAAGGGATGCAGCCTGAAGGTCATCATTTTCCTGATAACCTTCAGAAAAATTCTTACTACTGGCAACCAGATAAGAAAGGTTGTCTATCTGCCCAACCAATTGTTTTAACTGACTATAAAACTCAACTGCGAATGCCTCTTTTTTTACAAGGCATTCAAACCCATCCATAACAATAGTAATTTGATGCTGCTTTACAGCACCATTCATGAATCTGGTGATCTCTTCATTGCTGTAGCCGATAGGTTTTTCCCCTTTCTCAGTATCTTCTATCTCTTCCTTGTGTTCTGATTCTTCATTTGCCGCCAGAGATGCTGCCTTGTTTCCTTGCCTTTCTTGAGACTCTACTCTCATCCGCTGGGCACTCAAGGATAAACCTATCTCGCCAATAACATCAGCCCAAAAATTATTTGGAGTCTGGTAATGTGGATCATTGAGATCAATGTAGACAAAAAGATGACGTTTTGTCAGTATCCCTTGCAGTTGCTGAACATCTTCTCTTAAAAGGTGTGTAATCAACGATGTTTTGCCTATTCTCTTGCTGCCAAGCAAAAAGACATTTCTGTTATCACTTAAGTGTCCCAGTATCTCTTTGGTTTCAATTCCTCGACCATAGAAATACATCTCTTCCTCAATTGGCCTTTTACAGCCAAATGCACCTTGTTGTTCCATTACTTAAACCTCGTAAAAAAGCAGAAAAATTAATCACGAAAACACGTTTCGTGTTTTCTTAATTTCGTGCTTTCGTGATTTTACTTAATGTGCCCAATTTGATATAAGCCTGAGGCATTCTCCAACCATGTTTGAGTTATAATTCTTAAGCTTTTCCCTTGAATTTCGTTCCGCGGCATTGGCTTTTTCCTTTGATTCAACAGCAGAGACAAGGCTTCTCCCATAATCTTTTGCTTTTTGTGCTGCATTAGAAAGCTCTAATGCCTCTTCTGCCTCTTTTAACCATATAGGTTCATATTTATTTGCACCAGCTGCCTTTGCCCTGGCAATTGCTTTTTTTGCATCAGCTATTGCATAATCTGATTCCTTACTGTAAGCATCCATAATTAAAGCGATTCGTTCTTCAACCCGCAGAGAACGTTCCTGATATAAATCCTTTTCCTCAGCAACAGATTTCTTTTCCTTTTCAGTCTCTTTTTTCCCGCGAGCAGCCAGAATACTGTTTTCTTCAGCTTGTTTTTTTGCCTCTTCAAGCAATTTCTTTTCCTCGGCAAGCTTTTTTTTGTCAGTTTCTACAGATACAAGCCTACTCTGAAGGTCTGCTATTTTTTTCTGAAGCTCAATAGTATCCTTTTCTGCCTGCAAAAGCTGTTGCTCGCTATTAGGGGATACCCTGGAAAAAACAACTGTCTTTTGCTTTTCGTCCTTTATCTGTTGAAGTTGAGCCACTACTAACTGTTTTTCCTCTTTAAGCCTTGCTTTTTCGTCCTCAAGCTGTTTTTTCTCCTCTGCCAATCTACCCAGCTCTTTATTCAGCAAGTCATCTGGTTTGACTGCAACTACTGTTGTCTCTTGACTTATCTCTTTTATGGGTTGAATCTTAGCTTTTTTCTCACCCTTCTCACCTTTCTCAGGTTTAACTACTGATAATAAAGGCATATACTTAAGTGGTTGAATATCCTTTTGTACAGCGATAATTTCCTTAGGCTTAACAGGTTTTGAGGGTTGCTTTATAACCTCTTGTTTAATGGGTATAGGCTTTACTTCTGTCTCTGGTATTTTTTTATCTTTTTCAGGCTTAAATTCTACTATTTTAGTAGGTTTTTCCTTGGTCTCCTCTTTTGCAACACTTACTTCTTCAACAGACAGATCCTCTTCATCACTTATTTCAGAGGTAGAAGCAATCAACAAGACAACAAAGGTAGTGGATGAAATAATAAACAATCCTATAACTGCAGGTAATAACCATCTTTTCATAGTAACCCCCCATCTTTAATATTTATAATAGTGTATCAAAACTTACAGGGAATGTCAAGCATTTTTGTAACTCGATGTTCAAGTTTTTTCTTATTGAACCGCTTTTGTATTGCAAGTAGTAACTCATGACATTTAATCTTAGGGGTACGGTAGTTACCGTCCACCCAAAAGGTGTGGACAGCAAACAGATCGGTGAGAATGCGAGAAGGTGGAAAGGCGAAAAAGTGCCCACCATGCTTGTCCCCTGCAATATTTAATTGTTATGTAGAGACGCAAAAAGCACTTCTCCTATTACGAATTGAATGCATCAAGTAGTACACAATAAGAGACATGAAAGACGTT
>JASEHA010000023.1 GCA_030018795.1 bacterium | reverse complement strand
ACATTGCAATTCCAAACATTTAAAGAATCACAAATTATGACGACTTAGAGTATAAAATGCCAATGGTGGCAAAAAACTTGAACATCGAGTATAACAACACTACTCCCCTATCTCCACAGGCACGGTTACCTCTGGAGCAGCGGATACGACAAACACGCTTTCTGGTGTAGATTTGAAGATGTCTCCTGTCTTATCCGTAATCTCTAACACACATAGATATTCTCCATCAGGGACAATCTCTTCTCTCTCATCTCTGCCATCCCAGACAATAGATACTGGAACAGTATCCTTGCCCTCTAAATGTCTTACAGTATTGCCTCGTTTATCAGATATGGTTAATGACCATTCGGTTATCTTTTCTAATTGTTTCACTTGAATCCTTATCTTTGTCTGGTTAAGCTTGCCTGCTGGTGAGAAGACATTTGGTTCAGGGGTTAATTGAATGCCAAAGGTGTCAAACAACCATGTAAGTGATAGTCGATGTGATGTGCCAATATCATGGGAGCCCAAGGCATAATCAAATTCATAATTACCCCGTTTAACACCAAAACCAAGGTTCAAACCACTGTTGTCCATACCCATTCGCAAGGCAATGGTTCTCTTTTGTAGCCAATATTCGCCGCCAATCTGTGCCTGAAGGGATTGCTTGAGTGTTTTATCCACATCCATGGTAAAGATAAGATTATTATTAAGCATTCGTGCCCCAATCCCCGCATTAAGGGAAAACGGAAATCTTTCGTTCTCATCCTTTAACCTTAAGCAGGGTGAAACGATATTTTTTAATGTAATCCCAAGGCTGAGATGCTTCCATGGGGTAAGGAGCAAGCCGCCATCCATGCCTATCCCTGTATCACGATATGAGGATAGCTGCTGGGAGACAAGCTTCATGCTGGCACCATAACCTATCTTTTTAAAGCCTCGTCTGGCATAGGAAACAAGGATGCATTGCCTTGAATCCTTAAACTCACTTAAGGTCTCCTGACGGATATTTGTCTCCTCAAGCTGACTTGAGTTGAGTAATACAACCCCAAGCCCTAATACACCTGCCTTTTGAGTAGGATAACTAAAGCCCAGAAAATTGTAGAATGTATCTTCAAAAAGTGGAGAGACCATGGCTGTTACCTGTCCGCTCTTGAGCTGGATAAGCCCGGCTGGATTAAAATAAATCGCAGAAAGGTCATCTGAAAGCCCGCAAAATGCTCGGCCCATACCCATAGCCCTGGCTCCAGCACCCCAATTCAGGTATTCACCTGGTAAGCCATAGTACTTTGTTTCTGCGTTACAGGCAATACCCCATACAGTCATTATGAATAATAAAATAATACCTTGCTTCATTTGACATTCCTTTCAAGCAGCATTGTTATGCTCGATGTTCAAGTTTTTTGCCACCATTAGCACTTTAACAGTGAAACAGTAGTGGCGGGGTTTTTTCGCCTTCCCGCCTTCCCGCCTTCCCGTCCTGATTGATCGAACCGTAGGAATTGTGGTATCTCCTACCTGTCAAGCTGGAAGCTTGAGTTACTTCACTACCCCAATCTTTCTGGTCATAATCACATCACCCGATGGATATTTAATAATCACTCGACAGATAAAACTGCCATTACCAACCATCTCTCCATCACCATTCCTGCCATTCCATGGTACTTGCTGGCTGCCTTGTTGCCCTGCTGAGACATTCCTCATCCAGACCAGTTCGCCAAACAGGTTGTATGTTTGAATAAGCACATCAGCTGGACGAGTAAGATAATACTGAATGGTTGTCTCTTCTCGGAGCGGATTAAATGGATTGGGGAAGTTTGTCAGCTTTTCTGGAATGAGTGAAACATAAATATTAGCCGTATATTCATATCCATGATGACCGCTTGCATCTACATAGCGATAGCTGATTACATGTTCACCGGGTGAGTCAATGGTAAATGGCTGTGAAAATTTCTGATACAAACCAGAATCCAGCCTGTAAAGGCAGGTAAAGCTGCCAGATGGTGTTAAGGAGAATGGTGTAGCAGGGTTTACATATGTTATCCCTTCCTTGACAAGGCTGCCTTTACCAGCAGAAAGCTTGGGTATTGGAGAAATAACCTGAAAGCAGACCCGTTGTATGTTGAACAGCCCATATTTTGCCTCAACCGTTATGCTTCCAGTGGTTGTGCCTGCAGGTATGTTGATATATGCTTGACCACTGTCGTTTGTAGCGGCAGTACCCATAGGGATATTTGTCTGACCATTAGTTACTACAGAAAAGGTAACAAGCTTACCAACCTCTGGCTGTCCTGTTGGCTGGTATATCAGCTTAGCTGTAACTGTAGCTGCCCCACCTGGCAGGACTTCATTGCTTGAGACATTACAGCTAAGGATGTAGGCTGTAATGGATACCTCTGAGTCGCCATCAATTACCTCTTGTGCCAAGACTATTGCCCCCTGCCGGCCAGTAATCATGGATGTCCATTTGACAGGCATATGTTCGTTTTCTTGAGTAGAGACATGAATGGATACGATTAAGGTGGCAGCTTGAGGCAGATAGTTATTCGTATCATTTGGGGTTAAGAGGACACACTGTCCATTGCTGCTGCCTATAGCAGACCATAGTTGGTTGGTTGACACCTGCGGGATACTGGCATCAATATAGGTAAAACCATCTGGTATGTTTATGCGTATCTGGCTAATTTCATTATCACCCGTATTGGTTACAGAATAGTTGATGGTTTGGGTAGCATGGGCATAAACCTCATGTGGCCAAACCAGGCAGCCTGCCTTTAAGGCAACAACCTCTATTTGGCTGGATGTGCCATGTGCGTTGCCATCCATGAGACTAATGCACACGGTTTCAGGCTTTCTGAGGGTAATAGCCATGGGCATGATAGTGGTTGAGCTGGCTACACCCTGTTCAAAGAGAATAGCTAAAGGATAAGACGGCTTATTGCCAGAGCTGTCTGTGCCTGGTCCAGCAAAACTAATCGGCATTGTGCCAGAATAAGAGACAGCAATGTTGCCAAAGTCATCTCTTGCCACAAGACTTTTGATAAGAAATGGCTGGTTAATGGTTACTATAGACGGCAGGCTGATATCAAAATATGATGCCTTATCTGGTATAACATTAATGGTTATAGTGCCAGAAAAGATATGGTCAGAGACCGATATCGTTGTCTGAGTAGCGTTGGCAAGGATAAATCCTCCAACATTAGCTATTCCGCCATCAAACTTCTGATTGCCATTAGCTGGCAAAAATCCGGTCATGCCTTTGGGTGATAGCGTTGCATCCCATGACCAGATGAGTGGATGTAAGGCTGTATAACCATTAGCATCATTGCCAAAGCTATCCCTGGCTATGATGGTCATGGTAAAGGTATGCCCTGCTGTTTCTGTGCCATGATTGGTTGTTGACAATATAAACCGGCCAGGACTGGCGGGTGTAACTACAATCTTTTGAGAATAGCCGCTGATATTGCCTTGTTCCACCCTTATCGATGTCTCTTCAGCTCGTACAAGCCTCATCTCAAGCCTTTGGGCAGAGATGCCAGAGGCAAAACTAACTATTTGCGGCGGATATATTGGCTCGCCAGATATTGGTCCTGAGGATGGTCCACTGTAGACAAGCGACTTTGTCCCGCTATATTCTGCGGCAATATTCCCGAATATATCCAGGGCAGTGATGTTAGTCAGGGTAAAGCTTGCTCCGGCAGTGGCAGTATTTGGAGCAGTTATTCTGAATGAGTAAGCCTCATCAGCTTTGACGGTTATCCCCTGAGAACTGCCGGTAAGACTGCCTATAATGGCTGTAATGCCTGGAAATTCTCCAGCACGGGTAAGGGTAAAGCCACTAATTACAGCTGTTCCATTTGTAAAGGATTGATTGCCATCAACAGGCTTGCTTGGTGTGCCATTATTTGGTGAATTCCCAGCTGTCCATGACCAGACAACAGGGGTGCTGCTGTTATAGTCGGTTACTGTATTGCCAGATTTGTCCTTGAGGGTCAGGATAACAGAAAATGGTCTGCCAGCTGTTTCTGTGCCTTGATGCTCGGTAGTAACCTCAAGACAGGTTATGCTGCCTGGCTTAATGGTGATAGGATTGGATGTGCCAGAGATAATCTTATCAGTAACATGGATCTGCACTGTTTCTGCCTTAGTCAGGGTAGTCTGGAGTATGTTTTTAGAGACACCTTGCTCAAAATAAACCGGGCTGGTATATGATGTCCCTGTCCCTGCTGGCTTGTAGGTTAATACCTTGCTGCCTGTATAGGTTGTGGCTGTGTTCCCGCAAATATCATAGGCAGTGATGCTGGCAAGATTGAAGGAAACATCCATGATTACTGGTGTTGGGGCAACAATCTTAAGGGATGCGGCCTGTCCCGGGGATACAGTGATCGTTGATGAGCCTGTGATTGTGCCAGATTGAGCATGGATAATCGGGGTATCTAATGCATTTGTTAGCTTAAATCCATCTGTGGTAAAACTTCCTGCCCTGAATGTGTAGCTGCCAGATATTGGTAATGCAGGAGGAATGCCCCATGTTGATGTGGCAGCATTTTCCCATGCCCAATCAATCCACTCAGTGCCTGTATACTCAGTAGGGTTGCCCAATTGATCACAGACAAGAACCTTGACTGCAAATGGCACCCCTGCGGTTTCTGCTCCTTGATGCTCGGTAATAAGCTGCAAATGGTGGATATTAGTAGCCGGCTTAACCGTGATTGGAGTGGTTGTCCCGCGAATATTTTCATAGAAAGAGATAATTGGTGTTTGTTGGGTATTGGTCAGTGTAAAGCTGCCAACCGTTGCCTGTCCAGAGCTAAATGATGCCGGTATAACATCTGGTTTTGTGGGCGATACGCTGCCAGTTGCATTCCACCAGCAGTTAATGTTATGGATGCCTTCATACTTGCTGGCTATATTGCCGAATATATCTTTAGCCGTGATGTCTATTGAAAATGGCACACCTGCGGTCTCAATTCCATGATGTTGTGTTACAAGTTCAAAAAGGTTGGCACTGCCGGGCAGGACAATAATCTGGTTTGAGTTGCCAGTCATCCCGTCTGCCTTAACCGTAACCGTTGTTGTTTCCGCACATACAAGAGTAGTCAGCAGTGAGGTTATGGATATGCCCCGGTCAAAGAAAACATCCGTAGTATAAGCAGGGCTGCCCGTTCTTGTTCCGTTATTTGGCCCGTTATAGGTTACAGTTTTGCTACCGCTGTAGGTTGTCGCAGTATTACCAAAGGCATCATAGACCGTGATGGTCCCAAGCCGAAAGGCATCACCGGCCCATGCTGTGCCCATGCTAAAAAGTTGCAGTGTCTCCGGAGATGAGGCATTAACAGCAATGGTCGATGATGTACCAGAGATTAGTGTGCCTGAACGAACAGTAATACGGGGCATTTCCCGGGCATTTGTTAAGGTAAATGTGCCTAAAAAGGCTTTGCCAGAAGTAAAGTCAATATCCTTATCAGCTGGCTTTTGGGGTCTGATTCCATTGGAAGAGGTTGCAGCATCCCAGTCACACGAAACATGGAGAGTGCCACTTGGTGTGCCGGTCAGGTTACCGTAAGGATCAATAATAGTCAGGTTAACACCAAACCCTATGCCAACTGTTTCAGTATTATTGTGCTCAGTAGTAATATTGAAGCAGTCATTTTTGCCTGGATCAACCTTGATCTCAAGAGAGCCTGTTATCAGACTATCGCTAACATTGATGACAGGTGTTTCACTGGCATTAAACAAAACAAATCCAGGGATAGTCGTTTTTCCCTGTATGAATGTTCTGGCAGCATTTTGAGGAATGATTGGGGATGCTGTGACATATGTTGCAGTACTTGCTGTATGTGTCCAGCTAAGAAATTTATCGCCTGCATAGGTATCAGCCACATTCCCATAGATATCAATCGCGGTTACTGTTGTTGTGAAGGTATAGCCAGCATTTACCTTTGGATATTCAGTTACAATCATAAGGGCATGGGGGGATGCTGGCATAACATTAAGTGTCAGGCTGCCGACTATGTTTGTATTGACTGAATCCCTTACCCATAGGGTTATTGCTTCAGCACATACCATGGTGGTTATTAAAGGGGTAGTGTTTGTGCCACTTGCAAACTGCACCTCTGTAGTATAGGATGGTGTACCAGATATTGGTCCATTTTGAGGCCCCCAACAAAAAAGGGTATGAGTGCCATTATAGGCTGTATCAGGATTCCCATTCCCATCAACTGCAGTTAATGTTGGCAGCTCAAACGAATCACCTGCCCTGATAGACTGAACAGGCTGACCAAACTTGAATGCTGTCGCTGCATCAGATATGTTAGCTGAAAGCAGCAATAATAAAATGATGGTGGCTTGTTGTAGGGTATAAGGCATATTATTTCCTCATATGTTTATACTCGATGTTCAAGTTTTTTAATCTACGATTCTTTCAGTCAAAAATAGATGGGTGAAACGAAGTTTCACTCAATCCTCCACATTACGAATTGAACGCATCAAGTAGTACACAATAAGAGACATGAAAGACGTTGCAATCAGTTTCCCATCGAATCCCACTTTTTTCGCCTTTTTTCGCCTTCACGCCTTCTCGTCTCCTTGCTTGGTCACCAGAAAAAACTTGAACATCGAGTTATAAGTTAAGGGTGGTTCGAACCTGCTCTTACATTGTAGCATATTTAATTGGATAGGTCAATAAAAAAATCGTAGTTACCCCTGCCTTCAGTCTAACAGTTTACCGTTTATCTGCTCTAAGTGTGCACCTTTTATCAATTCCTCTGCATGTCGTAATGATGCCTCAGAGACATTGCCAGAGGTGCTGCCTCCGCCAAGCATAATGGCTATTTCATGGATCCTTTCAGTGTTATCAAGTGGTTTTACCTGTGTAGTTGTTCTGTTCTCTTTTGACACCTTTTTTTCCACATAAAGATGGTGGTCAGCAAAGGAGGCAATCATTGGCAGGTGTGTAATGCAGATAACCTGATGGCTTTGACCTATAGATTTCAGCTTTTCTGCTACCATCTGTGCTGTTTTTCCGCCAACACCAGTATCTATCTCGTCAAAGACAAGGGTCGGTATCTCATCTACCTTTGCCAGAATACCCTTTATTGCCAGCATTATTCTGGAAAGCTCGCCGCCAGAGGCAATATCAGATAGGGGTCTTGCAGTCTCACCAAGATTGGGACAGATGAGAAAGCATGCCTCATCAAAACCGTGGGAGAATATTTTCATAGCTGTAGGGAACGGTCGTGATTGTTCCTTACATTCTGTATCTGCTGAAACTGCTGAAATAACAGGCAATAAATATTCGTCTCTGGTATCCTGTCTGCTGCCTGTTGCCTTCTCCACTTGCCTCAAATCCACCAGGAATTGACAATGCTTCATAGCCAATTCTCTCAGCTCATTTTCAACCTCAAGCATAAGTTTTTTAGATGCTTCCTGCCTTTTTTGGGAGAGGGTCGATGCCATCTGGCTTAAGATGTCAGCTATCTTCTGCTTTTCGGTCTCTATCCTTGCCATTTCCTCTTCCTGATGGGTGATTGCATTCAGGCGTTTTGCGGCCTCATCACCATAGAAAAGTATCCTTTCAATATCCTGACCATATTTGCGTTTGAGGTTGTTTATCAGATCCAGTCTTGCCTCACATTCCTCAAGCCTTGCAGAATCTGTGCAGCATTTCCCTGCATATTCCTTGAGCCTGAATGCCAGAGCCTCTATCTGGTAATAACACCCCTCAGCCTCAGACACATTAGCCTGCATAGAGGTATCAATCTCGGCAATCTCATGGATATTCTTTAGCACCTGATACATCTTAGAGTATATGGCTCCATCTGATTCGTAAAGTGTTTCATATGCCTTAATAGCCAGCGTATTCAATCTTTGAGCATGATGAAGCAGGTGTATCTCTTCAGTAATAGAATCATCCTCGTTCAACTGCAATTTAGCCCTATTAATCTCATCTATCTCAAATGACAGCAAGGACATCTGTCTCATCTTTTCTGTTTCATTAATAGAAAGTCTTTTAAGCTCTTCTATAAGCTCGGTGAATTGTCGATAGATATGGTTTACCTGTTCCTTAAGTTCAAGCAGTCCCCCATACCTGTCGAGCAGGTGGAGTTGAACCTGTGGGGAGAGAAGGGATTGGTGTTGGTGCTGGCCATGAATATCAATCAGAGTCCGACCAACATCAGAAAGCATACCAAGTGTAACCGGACGACCATTGATACGGCAGATATGCTTGCCATTCTGCTGTATCTCCCGCTGCAAAAGAAGCTCATCTCCATTGCCAACAACAGAGATACCAGCCTCTTTCAATATCTCATGGATAGATGGTGTGTCAATAGTAAACATTCCAGTAATGACTGCCCTTTCCTCGCCAGTGCGAATCAGGTCAATAGTTACCCGTTCCCCAAGGATAGCGTTTAAGGCAGAGATGATAATTGTTTTGCCTGCCCCGGTTTCACCGGTAAATATATTCAAGCCTGGCTTAAAGTTAATGGTTAATTGCTCAACCAGGACAAAGTTTTCGATGTAAAGCTGGGTTAGCATAAAAATTGCTCCTTGCGAGGAATTCACCACAGAGACACGGAGACGCAGAGCATGTAGTGAGGGTTTTTAGACCTGTCTGTTATGGTGCATACAATTAAAACGCACCTAAAGGTGCTTACTGCTTTCTGCTCTCCTTAAAACATAACACCAACAGAAACCCTATGACTCAGCTTGTAATCATGATTTTGCAGCCCATAATCAATGGTAGTATTCTGCGTTCTTATCCCAACCCCAGCCGTAAGATACCCCTGGTCATCATAGCCGATACGAAGGCTTAAGATATCAAAAGGTGAATATTCACCGCCAAGATGTAGCCTGATTGCCTGTTTGTCTGACTTCTTTATGTCAACAGCCAGCAGCATTCTGTCAATTGGATGACAAGCAATCCCAACCATAATTATTTGCGGCATCTTATCCTCTCCAGCTACATGTTTGACTGTTGAGCCAAGGATGTTTTGAAGGCTGATGCCTAAACCACCCCTGCCTCTTCTTAAAGGGTGCTGATAGAGCATGCCAAGGTCAATATCACCACTGGATGTTGTTTCCTTATCGAATCGTTGCTGGATTGCCTTAAGTGTAAGCCCAGCAGAAAGTCTTGGAGAAAATGACCGAGCCAGTCCCAATCCCAGAGCCATTTGTTGGTCATCAAATGTGCCAGAGCTTTCATACATGCCCGTTCTTTTCTCTGCACCAGTAACCTTGAGAACAGGCACACCAATCCCAATCCCCCAATTTTTCCCCACTGGCTGGGTATAGCTCAGAAGGGTGTAGCTTGTGTCAGGAAATGGAAGGACAGCAAACATCAGTTGCAGATGCTTGCCTTGTGTCCATGCTATCCCGGCTGGATTGTGAAATATCCCGGCATCCTTGCAAGCCACACCAGATGCACCCATGCCAAGCGTGCGAGCATTAGCAGCCAATTTCAGAAAATACTCCATCTGACCTGCATCAGGCTTTTGTTCGGCACAAACAACCGCAGGCAGGAGTAGAAAAACCAGTAGCCACAGGAAAGATGCCCTGTATTCTCTCCCCACTCTGCGTTCTTCGCATTGTTGCGTAAGACTTGTTTTCTGTTTCCGCATTCCGCATTCTGCATTCTGCATTCTGCATTTTACATCCCACATCCTACCTCACCCCTATCTTCCGTATCTTCCTGCTGCCATCAGCCTCAATAACACAGAAGTATATCCCCTGGCTTACCCTTTCATTCTCACCGTTTTTACCATCCCAGGTTATTTCATTTACCCCCGGCCTTGCACCATTATTATTTGCCTCAAAGTGTGTCTTCCAGACCAGCTCACCAATCGGATTATAAATACTGATAGACACATCAACATCTTTCTTTAACACATAATAGATAGTGGTTGACTCCTTGCCACCAACAAATGGGTTGGGCCAATTGGTCACAGATGATATCATACTTGTAGATGGGCGGTAGTCTGTCGCAGGTCCTATCCCAAGCACAGAAGAAAAATACACCTGTGCCTGAATTGTCTGACTGGTTGTATTTATGCTGCTCTCTAATTTCTCCCATGTGTTGTACGGGCTAAGGCTGTAGATTGCTTGCGTGTTTGCCCCAGAATAGGGGATAAAGATGGTTGCTGGTTTATCAAAGATAGTCTGTCCGGATGTTACCTGTATCTGCCGAATGGTAATGGTGGCGATATTTACACCTGTAGATGAATCAATAGCCTGTTGAGCGGCTGCCCCAATCTCGCCCGGCATGAGAATGTCAAAATTTACTGCACCAGCTACTGCCCCTTCTGGGAAGACAACGGTTGTCCCATCCTGAGTTGTAATAGTGCCGCCTTTTTCGGTAATCAATTGGATGATGAATGTAGCTGTCTCGCTCCAGGCAGCATGACCTGCTTTATCGAAAGCCTTTACCTTCCATGAATAGCTGCCCTCACCCATATTTTGCGATGGTGTATAGAAGTTAGTGCTAATATTTCCGCTGGATGTTGTTGTGCCAGAACCCATCCAGTACTCGACAACATATTTCACCTCATCCATTGGATCAGGGTCAGTGGATGCCTCAAACCTGAAGGTTGGGGTTTGCTGAGAGATTGTTTGCCTATCTATCGGCGAGAGTAGTATGGGAGCAGGTGGAGATGACTGAATGGCATCTATCCAGAAGCACCAGATATCTGAACTGACTGTGCCATGTTGGGTTTTAGACATAACTTGCCATGTATAGGAAGCGTTTTCTGTGAGTGGGGTCTGAAGATGGTATGAGGTCGTAGCTATATCAGTAATGGTATGCGTTCCAACAAACAGCGTATATGTCCCTGCCCCTTCAATCGCTGTCCATGTAAAGGTTGGGGTGCTGGTTGGAAGTACATCGTTATCATACGGGCTGATAAGATTGATCCTTGACGACATAACACTCAGGTCTGCTGTCATAGCAGCAGCAGAATCGCTGATATTGGTTACAGCGATATAGGTAGAATTACCTTGATATGTACGGCTGTTGGGAATGCTCCAATCATCAAAATACTTGTTGCCTGTGCTGCCAGGGTATGGGTCGCCTGCATCACCACGATTATCTTTAATATACTCAAGTTGTTTCAACCCATCTGCCTGTTCCAGAGCAACCATGTAATGCTCTCGATTATCATTGGTTTGTTGACCATCATCCACATGCCAGATAAGCAAGCCCTTGCCTGGCAGATATGCATCCTGCCGATTCTCAACCAGGAAGTATTCCTCACTGTCCATAGTATTATTCCAGAGCTTATATACAACAGGGTTTGTCTCTACATTGGGGATGTTTTTATGGATAAGGGTAGTGGTTACGGTTTGAGGTGTTACCCAGCCAAGCTTCACCTTACACCAGGCATCAAAATGTGACGGGGATGAGCCCTGGGTCGAGCCATTCCATGCCCCAGAGGACATCACGCCCCATTTGCCAATACCTTCAGAATTTCCGGTTGTATCATATAAATCCGGCAGACCAAGCTGATGTCCAAACTCATGGCAGAATATGCCAAATGGTGAGGCACTGCCCTCATGCTCAGGGACAATGCAGGCACCAAAAACACCAACACCATCATTTGTCCCAACGATACTCATACTATTATATATAAATTGAGAGTGAATATCATTACTTATGCTGCTTGATTCCTTTCCCTGCCCAGCATGGATTACTATCAGGGCATCATATTCGCTAAAGTCAACTGTAGCGTCTGCAGCCTTAACTGCATCTTTAATCAAAGCTGTCTCATTACCATTTCCGTAGTGACTTATCGTTCCTAATCGATACGTGTTGGCAGCAACATGATATCTTATCTCCAACTTTCCATACGAATTTTGCCGATAATACTCAACAAATTTTTTCATCAGCTCTTGGAAATAGGCTCTATTTCGATTTTGTGTAAACGAAACATCTGAAAAATCTACCATTAGTGCAATCACTGATACCGTGCCAGTGGTAGAAACTTCATTTCCAATATTTCCAATCCCCGGCTCACCCGGTGCCAGCAGCCTGCCTTCCCCCTTTTCCATCCGATAGTGCATAGGTGCCACATCATCCTTGTGGCCTGTCCCCATCCCTGGATAGAGTGGCGGGGTAGCTGAGGCAGTCTGAACGAGCAGCAGTGACCAGCTGCATACCATAACCACGCACATCAGGAAGTTGAACAAAAATGCCTGCCCAGCATTCTTGCCCTTCCAACATTGTAACACAAGCATCCTGCTTGTGCTGCTTGTGGCAGACAAAAATGCCTGCCCTGCATTCTTATCCTTCCAATATCGCCAAAAAATGTTTAACATCAGTTATTATTCTATCCTTTCCTTTTTGTCTGCATTCCCTATCACCAGTGCACCAGCCACCAGTATATCAGTTACCAGAGTATTAGTCAAATTCTTTACTGGTGTTCTGGTGCCTGGCGCTCTCTGTGGTAACCTACATTGTGTTCATAATATACCCTATTCCTTCCCACTTGTCAAGACATTTTTTGCTTGCAATATTTTGTCTGGTATGGTATCATGAGTAGGTAATAAGTGGATAGGCTGCCAAAGAAGGCATCCATCATATTTTGTCAAATTTTGTCAAACCACAGGCAAGGATGCCTGTGCTACTACGATAGAAGAGGGAATTATGACCCGTCCATCATGGGATGAATACTTCATTAAAATGGCAAACCTGATCTCTGAGCGGTCTACCTGCATCCGAAAGAAGGTTGGGGCAGTGATAGTTCGTGGCAAGAGGGTAATTGCCACAGGATATAACGGCATCTGTATCAGTGGGGCAGCTCATTGTATTGATATTAATGAGTGTTATAGGGACAAGATGAATATCGAAAGTGGGACAAGGTATGAGGCTGGAGCATGTACACATGGCGAGGCTTCAGCTATTCTCCAGTGTGCCAGATTTGGTATTCCTACAGAGGGGTGTGCCATTTATATCAATGGACTTGTCTGCATCCTCTGTGCCAAGATGATTGTTTCTGCAGGGATAACAAGGGTAGTATGCCTTGATGAGGATAGACCCAGGGATGGGGTAGAATTTCTGTCCTGTGCGGGGATAGAGGTGAATTTAGTAGTTAGCTGAAGAATGATAGTGTCGCGTCAACCATCAATTGTCGGATAGTAGGGGCGGGGTTTCCCCGCCCTGTGTAAATGCACAATACAATGGTTGTGCGACAAATTAAGGTTGACACGACCCCAGTGCACCAGTGAACACCCCCACTCGCGCGGGGAAGAATAGTGTCGCGTCAACCATCAATTGTCGGATAGGTTAGTGTAGGGGCAGAGCTTATCCCTGCCCTTTCCCAATGTAGAGACGCAACATGTTGTGCCTCTACTACATGCGACAGATTAAGGTTGACACTAACAAATAACCGCTCTTTACTACGGAGTCTGAACAAATGGTTGAGCAAGAAAAAGATATAAAAGAAGATATCGCCGATTCTGTGGATCATATGTTGGACGATCAAGCAACAGCATCACTGATAGAGGATGAATTGGGGGAAGTCTCTGAGTATTTTGATGAGTATTCAAGTGAGGAAACAGAACCTGAAATTGATGATGACCTGACATTTGAAGAGGCATTATACAAAAAAGAGTTCAGATACGATGAAGAGTCGCTCAAAGAAAAGCCTCCAGAAAAAAAGGTTAAAGTCATACAGCAGCCTGAACCGCAGGTGGAAAAGAAGCCAAACCCTATCCTGCAGGTGCTTACAAGCAAGGGTTTCTGGCTGAGCATAATCGTAATTTTGTGTGCAATTGCAGCTGTTTCATTTAGTCCGTTTTACGACCATGTTTATTACCCATATACTTGTGTAAAAAAAGGTGTTGGTTTGATTAAGGAAAAGGATTTTTTTAAGGCAGAAGAGGCATTAAAAAAGGCATTAACCCATTTTCGGATAGAGAAATGTGTTGTAGATGCTTACAACCAATTTGGAAAGGCATATCTTGATATTGGAGCCTACAAATGGGCTGAAGAAAAGTTTGAGCACTCGCTTAAACTTGACCCGCATAATGTGATTGCTGAAAATGGGATTGTTTATCTGATGATCAAGGATGGTGACCCTTATAAGGCTGAAAGAAGGCTGAAAAAACTGATTAGGAGGCATACAGGCTATTTGCCGGCATGGATTAATCTGGCAAGGGTTCTTCTTAAAACAAATCGTCCTAAAGGTGCAGAAGAGATTCTCCGCTATTGTATTAAGATTGATAAGGGAAACATAGATGCACTTGGACTCTATATTCAGGCATTGGTCAAGGTTAAGGATTATCCAAAGGCATTAAACATTCATAAGGTTGTAACCCGAAATACCCATGGCAAGGTGGTTTGCTCAAAGGCAGCCTTGACTGAGGTAGGGATATATTATATGGAAAATGGCAGATCAGATATAGCTGCAGAGCTGTTTAAGGAGATTCTTGCCCATTACCCTGAACAGGCAGAGGCAAGATACCATTATGCTCAAATCCTGGACAAAAAAAAGAATTGGAAGGCAGCTATTAATCACCTCAAGGCAGCCACTATGCATGCCCCTGATATGGATAAGGCACATAACCTGGCAGGTGAAATATATGAAAGAGAGAGGTTCTATGATAAAGCCTTATCCAAGTTTCAACGGGCAATAGCCATCAACCCAAAGAATGCCACTGCTCACCATCATCTGGCAATGATATACTTTTATCAGTTAAAAAATCAAGAACAGGCACTCAAACACTATCTTGAGACAAGAATACATGGGATAGATACAGATGAGCAGAGATACAATATGGGGGTATGCAACTATAATCTTGGCAAATACCCTGATGCTGTTTCTGAATGGAAAAGGGTTTTGAGCAGATTAAATGATTTTGTGGTTAAGGTCAATATTGGACAGGCAGAGATTATGCTTCATCAGACAGCAAGGGTTATCCCTGAATATGAGGCTGCTGCAGAAGAACATAAAAATGCTATCCTGAAAGGGATAAAAGAGGAGGAAAAGAGAGAGAGATACCTTGCCTTGAGCAAATATACAAACAATTTAGCAGTCTTATCTGAGATACAGGGTAAGAATATCGCAGGGGAATATTGGCAGGCACTTGAATATGCGGCACGAGGGGGGGGAGAGTGCAAAGCTGCATACCATAACATGGAAAGAAAACTGAAGAAGGTTCAGTTAACATCTGTATCAGAAGGGCTCTGTGAAATAGATGAAGAGTATGGACATGAAATTAGAGGTAAGGAAAAGAAGAGATTAGAGGCTGAAGCTGTAAAGAAATGGTTTGAAGAAAGGGAACGGCAAAAACAAGAGAAGGAATATAAGATGTGGCAATATGAGGCACAGCAGCCGAAAAAAGTGAAACACGGTGAAGGTGGCGGTGGAGAAGGTGGTGGTCACGGCGGTGGCGGTCACTAAATAGGTTGTTAGTCAATAGTGTTCGGAATGAATTTTGGTAACACTCGATGTTCAAGTTTTTACTGGTGACTGGTGCTCTGAACTGATTGCAACGTCTTTCATGTCTCTTATTGTGTACTACTTGATGCATTCAAT
>JASEHA010000239.1 GCA_030018795.1 bacterium | reverse complement strand
TTTATCTCTTGCAGCAGACTGCAGTAATAATCAAGGGAAAGCTCGGGGTGTATCCCCCCTTGAAGCATTACCTGTGTCCCGCCTATCTCTATCAGTTTCTCTATTTTGAGGAATATCTCTTCCTTAGACAGCAGGTATGCATCCTTTGAATCTGGTTTTACTGAGAAGGCACAGAACCTGCACCCCAAAACACAAACATTGGTAAAGGTAATGTTGCGGTCAATAATAAAGGTAACGATATTCTCAGGATGATATTTTTTCATTCTCTGGTCTGCAATCATGCCTATGCTAAGCAAGTCTTCATCGAAAAGGCTGACACCTTGCTCAAGATTTAATCTTTCACCAGAAAATGCCTTGTTTATAACATCACTCACTATACATCCTCGCTTAGGGCAGAGACTAAAAGACCTGTTGTAACTGTTCAAGTAGTCGAAAGAGTCGGAAGTCTAAAAAACCTCTCACATCCTATCCTTGCCCAGCAACAGAAGTAGATCATTGCCATCTGTAAAGAATATACGCACTGTACCAGAGCCTGTAACATTCACATCCTTTACATTCTTCTGTTCCTTCAAGAAATCCACTACTGTATCCATGGCTTTTTCCCTTGTCATACTATTCTTAATGGCCGCAGCATATTGGGTATTAGCCTCTGTGGCTATCTGTTCAATGGTCATGGTATTTAACTCCATCTGTTTTTTCTGGCAGCCTATGATAATCAGAAATATTATAAGTATCAGCCCTATATATCGTTGTTGAATGGACATTGTTATCTATCTCCTTGTGTTACAAGAAAGAGGGGGCGAGTCTAAACCAAAGAACCCGCCCCTCTCGCACAACACTACTTCTTTATTGTCACACTACCGCTATTAGGCAATCGATCCTTGCCTGCCATATCATACAGCCATATCTTGATACTACTAACAGTACCTAATGCTGTTTGCCATGGAATAGCAAGGCTATAATCATTGCCGCTTTTACTTGGTGTGCCAGTGTAAACCTTGTTTGTATACATGCCAGGTGTAGTTTGCTTGTATACCTCAAAGTTATTCATATGGCATCTTATTAGAACCTCAGCTGCAGTTGTGCCGCCTGTATCTGCATAAAAGAAAAACTCATCAAAGTTTGGTGCAGCATAAAATGTAATCCTGGCAGACAGGCTTGTGCCAGAAACAAGCTTCAAAAGCTTGAAGTCACGGTTATCATTGACATTTGATTCATTTGCATCAGAGCACCACACAGCCAGTTTACAATGCTCCTTACCTGCTGGATAGGAGGTTAGTACTGGCGGCTCACAACCAGTAGCATGGACTGCAGCCAGAGCCTCACCCACATTTTTACCATCCTTCATCTTCTGGAAGAACAGGTCGCTGCCCCTGTCCCCGCAATTGAAGCTTACCGATTCATCCCAGCCCAGCCAGACACAGGCACCATGATTTGTTACCCATGTAGGCATGCCTGGCAAAGCACCCGGGTCTGTCCCATGACAGCTTTCAAGAAAGAACATGCTGTTTGGAAATGCCTTGTTTGTCCAGTAGTTTGAGCTGAATTGCTGAGTGATAACATAACCAAACTGTGTTGTCCCTGTGACATGGTTATAGGCACTGGCACGGATTGTCCCCACATACCCACTATTTGCCGGCGGATAGCTTGCGTACCACGGACGGACAAGAAATCCAAAATCTCCACCAAGGTCACCACCATGTCCACGCATAACTACCACACCATACTCACCATTATCAATCAAGGCTGCATTAGCCAGACCAGCACTGTTATTTAACTGCATGGTCACAGAGTATCCCATAGAGGTAAGGTCAGACTTTATCTGTTGTGATATTTTTGGCGAAACAACATTGGCATCATCCTCAAGACAGTCAAAAACCAATGCCTTCTTTGAATTTGGTGTACATGGCAAAAGGGAAGCTATGACACCAGGGACAAGTATTGCCTCAGCTGGCTGGACAGCCTCATACAATTGAGGAAAAGCCTTATCCAGTATTTGCTTAAGAGGGGATGATACACCCAGCTCTTCTCCACCAAAATTATCCTTTCCCAGAAACATCAATAGCTCATTTCCATCCTTAAACCTGACAAACAGGTTATTCCCTCTTAGCTGCATAACCTCTTTGACACTCGGTTCCTTAAGGAGAAGTTCTTTTTGCTGAGCCATGACATCCGGGATTAGAGCCTTTTGCACCATGACCATGCTATGAAACTCAGAATGCACCTTTGTGGCCAGTTCGGTTATCTTTTTTGCAAATTCAGGCGGTTCAGGTTGAGGATTAATAGCCCAGAGACTGCCAGAAGCAACTAAGCAAATAGAAATCGATAGACATGCAATAATAAAAGATTTTTTCATTTTATCCTCCTTGAGCTTACTCTTATAATTAAACGAAGGCAAATATCCTTCGATTATAAAGATTAACTCTATTTCAACAAAAATCCAGCAAGATTACATCTTGACCACTTGCTGGATTCTGATAAAGCAGGATAGAGAGGCTCTCTCCTGTCTTTATTATCTGACAATTGAGGGTTGACGCGACACTCATGCCTTTCACATCTTTCGCATCTCTTTTGTGAATACTAATACACAGGTTGAAGGCTTGCGTTACATTATGTATTTGGGTTGTCATGTGTAGTGCAAGAATTCATATCAGGCAGTTTTTTCCTGAAACAAGGCATGTTGCAGACGATTTAGCAATTCTGTCTCATCTGCTATCTCACGAACATCAATATCCAGGTCATTGATTAAATCAAGGCAGGCACGAATAATGCTATTTTTGGTAATCCTTTCCTTCTTATTCCTTGATGATCGACTCTTCATTATTTTTCTTTCCATCAAAGAAAGCCAATCTAACTGATCCTGCCTGAGAAGGATAGAAAGTTTAACATCAAATGTCTTGAATTTAGGCTGATTGGATACCTTGACAAACTCCCTTATCTCAGCCTTATTGCCAGCAGGTTTTGGCACAGGTATGGTAATATCAAATATAGAATCAATACCCCTTCCCAGAACAGCTCTTTTAGCCATTGTTAAGCACCTCTTTTGCCAGGTGATGATAGTCGTGGGCACCATGAGAATTTGGCGAATAAACCTCTATAGGGATACCAAAGGAAGGTGCCTCAGCAAGCCGAATATTCTTTCTAATCTTTGTCTTAAAAACCTTATCCCCAAAGTGTTCGATCATTTTGCCTATAATCGCATCGCTTAGGTTTGTCCGGACATCATACATGGTAGGGATAATACCTGTCACCTCCAGTCTATGATTCAGCCTTCTCTTAACCACCTCAACGCTCTTCAAGAGCTTTTTCATCCCCTCTAAGGCAAAGTATTCTGTTTGAACAGGCACCATCACCTCAGTGGACGTGGTTAAGGCATTCAGGGTAAGTAAGCCAAGTGATGGAGGACAATCAATAAAGATAAAATTATACTCGTTTTCTACGCCATCCATGCTATCCTTTAGTGCAGACTCACGGCCAATAACATTTACAAGCTCTAATTCTGCACCAGAAAGTTCAATATTGGATGGGACAACATCAAGATTTTCCACAAGGGTTTTATGGATAACACTCCTGATCATTTTATCCTGATCCACAAGGACATCATACATGGAGGCTGTGAGGTCATAGATGCCTATCCCAAGGTGAATACTTGCATTACCCTGCGGATCCATATCAAGCAGCAAAACCTTTTGTCCCATCGAAGCTAAAGCAGCACTTAAGTTTACAGCAGTTGTAGTTTTTCCGCAGCCACCCTTTTGATTGGTTAAGGCAATAATTCGAGCAGACATCTTATTTTTTCACCCCTTATTCTCAAGTAGAAGTTCTGAACTCCAGAGCTTTATTATAGCATTAAATTATAAAAATGTAAAGAAAAAAATTTCCAATATTTTGTAATACTCGATGTTCAAGTTTTTTAACCTACGATTCTTTCGGTCAAAAATAGGCG
>JASEHA010000238.1 GCA_030018795.1 bacterium | reverse complement strand
TACTTGATGCATTCAATTCGTAATGTGGAGGATTGAGTGAAACTTCGTTTCACTCCTCTATTTTTGACTGAAAGAATCGTAGGTTAAAAAACTTGGAAACATCGAGTTGTAGGTTTATAAGGCTTATATCCTCACCTCGCCCCTGCTATTCTTTCCAGCATCTGCCTTGCACCCATATCATTTGGTGACAGCTGTAATACCTGTTGAAATGCAGCCTGTGCCTCTTGTATCCGCCCATTTTGATAATAAAGCAGTGCCAGATTTTTCTTAAAATCTGCATCGTTTGGTACAAGCCTTACCAATTGCTCACAGGCAGAGATGGTTTCATCTGGTCTCTTTAGCTCATGGCTTACCCTGGCAATGGCAAGGTATGTCTCAACATCATCAGGAAAGATATTGGACTCTTGCTGATATTCATTGATTGCCTGCTGAAGGTTATTGTTCTTTTCATACAAGCCTCCAATAGACTTATGGATGCCGGGCTGATTTGGATTCAATGTCAGGGCATGCTTAAAATTATCAATCGCTTCCTTTGTTTGTCCCTTCTGAGAGTAGCACCTGCCAAGATTATAGTAAATCACCGGGATATTAGCATCTATCTTTAACGCCCGATTAAGCTCATAGATAGCCAGATCATACTTGCCAATCCCAAGGTAATTATTCCCTCGATTATTATATCCGCCGGCATAATTGCGGAGCATATCTGTGGCTTTGGCATCAAGAGGACAATTCCTTCGCAAGATCAAGGGAACATCCCCATCTTTTAACTCAGCCAGAGTATCGGATCCTTCATTTACTATCTTTACAAAAAAGCTGTAAGGGATACCCATATATCCTTGGGGAACAGGCTCGTCTGAGTAGTGATATACGCCCCGTTGTCCCACGTTTTTCTTCAGGATATCCCTGAATCTTACATACCCAAGCTCTTCACCTGGTGATGCCTGAGGAGAAACATCTGCCTTAAGCTGAGGAAAATTATGCCTGACATGCTCAATATACCAATCTTGAAACAAGAATGGGGTATCAACAAGGGCAACATCCTCTCGTTTATTTTCTACATACCTCTGATACCAGACAGGGAATCCGTTTACATCCCCCTTGATGAGAATAACTGAATCTGGCTCAAGAGATGTGAGCAGATTTCTGGCAATGTCTGTGGGGAAATAATAATTCCGATGTTGACATTGGCTGTAATGGGCATGGAATGGGATTATCGGCAGAGCAAGAAAGATAATGGCTATGGCCGGGGGAAGGCCTTTGTTGATGATAAATTTCATTATTCCGACAAGCCCGCAGCCAATAAAAATAGCAAAGACCATAAACGAGGTGAGGTAATAGTCCTGAATGTTTGAGATACCATATCGGACAGCAGCAGCAATGTTGGTCAATACAACCAGACAAAGCAGCAGGGAAATAGTTCGACGGTATTTTATCAGGAAAGCAAACCCAGGGATAGACAGCCATACTATCCACCAGGTAAACTGGTTTGGGAAAAATGTTGTTATGTGTGTCCATGTGTTTTTTAGCCAAGTTATAGGTGAGTTGATAATAAAATGCTTGTATGCCTGGATAGTGATATAGTCCATAAATCTCGGCAATGTTTGCGGATCACCCCAGTTTAGCGGCGGATAAGACATTGCCCGCAAAGGCAGGTACAGGTAAAGGAACAAGGGGATAATAAAACAGGGCAGCATAGCAAGTATCAATCGTAGGGGTGAAGATTGCCTGCTTTTATTCCATAGAATAACCATGATAAAGTACATACTTGCCGGTACAATGTATATGGTTTGAAGGTGATGGGTAAATGCCAATCCAAGTGTTGCAGCAAATACATAGGGTAATGAAGAGTTTGCCCTTGTATCGCCCTGCCATTTAATAAGGATAAAGAGCAGTAGGCTGGCAAACAAGACATTTAAGCTGTATTTTTCCGCAATAACTGCCTGTTCCCAGAATGTAGTCGCAAAGGCAAGCATAGCTGCAGAAACTATTCCAGAAACAATATAGCTGATACGGCTGCCAGGGATAATGGATTGTCCAATCCTTACCACAATAAAATAAACCAGCATCACTGTGGTTGAGGCAAAGAGGCTGGAAAGGAAATTCATCCGATAGGCAATATTGCCTATTGGAATAAGGCTGATAAATAGCTTCCCCAGCAGGCAAAAGAATGGATAGCCCGGTGGATGACATACCCCAAGCTTCATAACCGCTGGCACCATGTCACCACAGTCATGAAAGCCAATATCCGGTGTAAGGGTAACAAGATAGGTAAATAACGCTGCAAGAAAAACAAAGATCCCACAACCATACTCAAATATCCCCAATCTATTTTCTCCTGCATTAGCCTCCCCAATCCCAATCAGGCTTAAACCCCATGGTATTCGTGAGGCTTGAGACACAGAAACCTTTTGTTTTGTTACTTGTGGCTTTTTCTTTCTGGACATGAATACTCCTCCGGTAGATAGATTATTAGTGCTTTTACAAATGGGATTCTTGCATAAAAAGCAGAAAATTTAATCACGAAAACACGAAAGGACGAAATCACAAAATATTTCGACCTGTGTGGTTGAAATATGCTACAGTTTATCGCATTATCCACGAAATTCACGAAAATTGTTTGAAAAAGCCACAGATTTTGATTTCAGACTAACCACAAAGAGCACAAAAAACACAAAAAATACAAAGATTCTTTTCTTAGAAATTGTCAACAAATAAGTATTATAATTTAATTTAATGCTACGAGGAAAGATAAACAGCATCTTTGAATGAGCCATTTTCTTTTAGATTGTTAAACTTAAATCCCTTGGGAATAAATTCTTCAATCTCTTTATTGAATATTGCTGCTGTTAGCTTGGAGTGGAATGCTGCAATCTTTTTATCTTTTTCATCTACTACCCCACGAACAGGAGCACAAAATACCAGCACCTTCTCTTTGTCTTCTACCTTTTGATGGTATATATCTCTGGCTACCTTTGTACGCAATATCACTCGTTTCCTATTATCTTCTGTACTAAGGTCTATTTCTGGCTCACCTTTCTTAAGTCCACAAAGATTTTCATCAAGGAAGAACAAGTCTTTGAATTCTTGCTCACTTTTTACTATCAAATATTTCAATGGGGATATTGTCCCAGCTCTGATACATTCCACAAGGCTTTTAGCCTCTATAACCTCCATCTCATCAGAAATATCCTCTACATACTTCATATTTCCTATGGTTCCTTGAAATGGAGTAGCCGTCATACCAAATATATATGTTTCATCCTTAATCTTTTTAAGAAATTCAGAGCCTTTATTTTTGATAAAATTATGTATCTCATCAACAATTATAATATCCATAGCAGTAGAAAATATTTCCATAAGCTCTTTTTTATTAACAATAGATTGAAAGGAAGCAAATACTATATAACCACTATTACTTTTAATCTTAGACATAATTTCTTGTAGATTATAATCATGTTTTGAGGAAATACATATACTTTCATTTTCAGGAAAGAGGGATTTATTATCAGCAAAATAGGTTTGGTTTAGCAGGGCGTTATTTCTTGATATAATAAAAAGGATATTCTTGCCATCCTGGTAATATTTATTCATCAAGTGCTTGGATAAAAATGTCTTACCCCATCCTGTTGGCACGCAGATATATCCCATCTTTTTGGTATTTAAATGGTTTAATATCCTTTCAAAAATATCTCTCTGCTCATCATTCAGACAGTTCAGATTCAACCCTTTTTTATCATGATTCATAACAACCTACTTATTTTTTCTGTCTATTTGCAACAATTAATTTATAGTTCCAGGAGCACAATAGAATGACATGTTCTTAGACATTTCCAAGCCTCTATTTATATTTCGTGCACCATTTTCCATCAAGCATTACACAAAATTCATGCTTTTACCTTGGTTCTTTAACAAATCGTGTGGGTAAGCCCATGTCAAACGCATCCAAA
>JASEHA010000237.1 GCA_030018795.1 bacterium | reverse complement strand
ATGAATGGCTCAATTTATCTGAGCATACCCGGCTCAATTTAAGTGAGCGGTATAGACAGGTTTATGTTGTTTGCAACGCTTTCGCTATAGAAGCAAAAAATCGTCCCTTAAACAAACAAAAGGTTGTTCAAGGGGGCTTAGCTGTTTTTAGTTAGATTCGTCCCCGGCAGAAAAGGGAAAAATGGACACTAATGTTCCTCTGTCTAATTCTGTATGATCTGGCAATAGATTATCAAAGGCATAGAAGAAATCGACTTCTTCTGTTTTACCCTAAACTGCCTTTTGGTCATAACTTATTGTGGCATTTTTCCAACTCATTTTTCTTAGCATAAACCAGGGCTATGAATCTATAAACCATATGGGCCAGCTTGGAATAAGGGGCATAGAAAAAGAGGAAAAACACGGAAACAAGGTGAAGGAAATAGATTGGATAGGCAAGCATGGCTATATCCATCAGTCTTGTTACCTCAGCAAGTATGCCGGACAATACTACAGTATAGATAACACCAATGAACAGCCAATCAAAATAACTGCCTATGCCTGCCTGTGCCTTGACCTTGAGCCGATTGATGACTACTAAGGTAATACCTGCCAGCAAAGCTATGGCACTGATATTTCCGATTATTTTTAGTGGTGATAATTGAGGATAGGGTGAATGCTGACCCATGATATACAGGTAGAATACGGCTAATGCAGTGGTAATAGCAAGCCCGATAAACCCATATAATACACCCATATGAGCCAGAGCTCTTCCCTTGTTTACCTCACACTTTCTGAATTTATTGTGTGCCAGTATATCCAGCTTGACAGAGATAATGGCTGGAATTAAAGATGAAAGACTGTATTTGCATTGTCCATGAATATCCTTCCAGAATCGTAATACCCCCACAGCAAACACCAAAGCAGCAAACATGGCTACAGGAACAAAAACCATGTCAACTAATGTATGAGGCATGAGGTGTCCGAAAACTATTTCCCCACTTGGAATGTGCAGATGTCCAGCAGCTCCGAGTACAGCCAAAAGAAACAGTACTGGAAAGGCAATAAGCAAGGGCAGGTATTTTATATTACCAACCATCCTGGCTAAAAACCCGGGCACAGCATAATGGGCAATAGTCATTTTTCGAACAGCACCTATTACCTCACCAGGCTTTGCCCCTCTCGGACAGTAAGCCGTGCAATCACTGCATTGGTGACAGAGCCAAATATTTGGATCGCTGACCAATCTATCCTTTAGCCCCCACTGGGCATTAATCATCTCCTTCCTTGGAAAGGGGTTATCATCTGGTGATAGATTGCACACTACCGAGCATGTGGCACACTGGTAGCATTTTTTAAGCGACTCGCCACCAGATGAGATTATTTGTTTGACTACACTTATGTCTGGCTTGATTACATTTTTCATCTATTATTTTCCTCCTACTACAACATTTGCAGGTTCACAAGCTGGAAGCCTGTGTTACCTTTTTGCAAGCTGGAAGCTCGTGCTACTTTACAAGCTGAAAAGCCTGTGCTACTTAAAATCCCTTAAACGGATTAGGTCCAACCTTCTCCATTGTTTCCATAAATTCACTGAATATTCCTGGAATCAGGTCATACTCATTTATTGCCAGCTGCACCATTTTTACCCGTTCAGACTCAAGCCGAAGCCTGTCTAATGTCTCTTTGACCTTGCTCAATCGAGTATTTGCCAGCTCACTCCCCTTGACAAAGTGGCACTGGTAGTCATCACCATGCTTACACCCTATCAGCAATACCCCATCTATTCCCTTGGACAGGGCATCTGTTATCCAGACAAGGTGCATAGAGCCAAGACATCGAACTGGTATAACCCGAACATACGGACTGAGAGAAAGCCGTTTTGCCCCAGCCATATCAAGGGCAGGCACAGCATCGTTTTCACACATAAAGACAAGTACTCTTGGCTTTTCTTCATCCTCTTCTGGCACATCAATTGCCTTCATCATGGATGATATAATATCAATGGAATAATCCTTGAAGCTGATGATCCTTTCCGGACAGGCTCCCATACATGTCCCACACCTTCTGCACCTTGTCGGGTTTGGTAATGGATTGAATTTTTCATCCTCATTAATCGCTCCAAATGGACACTCATCTGTACACCTCTTGCACTGGGTACATCTTTGCATAAAGAATTCTGGATAGCTCATGTCCCCAACCCTTGGATGAACAGCCTTACCCTGACTGGTAAGTTCAATACACTGAATGGCTTTCAGTGCTGCCCCGCAGGCATCATCCATGCACGCTCCTATATCCATGGGATGCCTGACACAGCCGGCTGCATATATCCCTGTTCGTCTGGTCTCGTATGGGAAACAGATAAAGTGTGAATCAGGGAATCCGTATCTTAGTTGCGGCAGCTCTGGCCCCTGCCTGTATTCAAGGTTCAATATGTCAGAGCAGATGATAGCATCCTTTGGTGCAGCAGATGTTTCCTTGCTACATTGCTCTTGCTCACAGGGAGCAGCGTCTGTGGCTGCTGTCTCTTCAGCAACAATTTCTATACCTGTTGTCGGCACCATACCTGTTGCCAGCACAACCAAATCTGCCTCAACCTGAATATTCTCACCAAGCAAGGTATTTTCAATTGTTACGGCTAAGTTATCGCCTGCAATTGCCTTGACACCCATAACCTCTCCTTTGGTTAAAAATATCCCCTCATCCTCCTGGGCACGAATATAAAAGTCTTCATGCTGCCCCATAGTGCGCATATCTTTGTAAAATATGTAAGCAGCAGCATCCTGATTTTGTTCTCGGACATAGATTGCCTGTTTCAGTGAGGTCATGCAGCAGGATGTTGAGCAATATGGCAAATGATTAGGATCACGACTGCCAGCACATTGAATAAAGGCTACATTCTTTGCCTCTTTACCATCAGATGGCCTGATAATCCTGCCATTTTTTGCCAGCTCTTCCATCTGAACACTGGTAATCACGTTTGGAGATTTGCCAAACCCAAGGTGGGCAAGCTTTGTGGCATCATACGGGACAAAACCAGCAGCCAATACTATTGCTCCGACACGAAGCTGTAATGGATTGCCTGCCTGTTCCAGCGTTACATCAAATAGCCCGGGGCCACCAGCAATCTTCTTAATCCTGACTGAGGTATAAACCTTGATCCTTGTATCTGCCTCAATCTCTTTAATCATTGCCTCATGAAATGGTGTTTGAAGCTCATTATAAGACGGATTCACAGGAAAATGTTTATACAGCCTTGCTGAAAAGCCGCCAAGGCTTGCTTCCTTTTCTACCAATACAACCTGAGTATCAGCCTTTGCCGCCTCAATGGCTGCAGTCATACCGGTTACCCCACCGCCAACAACCAGGACAACCTTGCTTATCTCCTCTGCAGGCTTATATGGATCTAAAGCCTGCGATTTTTGAGCCTTAACAATACCCATACGAAGGTAGTCCTCAGCCATCATCTGAGTATCCTCATGATTGGCTGGCTGACTCCAGACAACATGCTCCCTCAAATTCACTCGCTCCACAATTCTATCATTTCCGAAGTCAAATGTATCCTGATGTATTCGTCGTGAGCAGGCACAAATAATTGTTGTGGTAACAGATTCTGTCTCACAATCATTCTTAATAAATTCGATGCCTTCATCTGCACAAAGACAAGCATGTGTTTTACACACAGGAAGCTTATATCCCAAACTTGCCACCTTTGAGAGCTTTCCTATATCAAGGCTATCCCCAATCCCACAGCCTGTACAGATATATACACCTAATTTCTTATCCATAATTTCCCCCTTCTTGCCTCCAGAATTTATTTTTTAAAAACCGATTCAAGTTACCAAAAGACAATTTCGTAAATGCGATGTTAGATGCTGTTATACACCATTTCGTACCTTTTTAAGATTCACTAATTATTAACCGATTCTGAGAACGAGCTATATCTAATCTATAAAAATGCAATAATTCCATTCCTATCAAATTCGAC
>JASEHA010000236.1 GCA_030018795.1 bacterium | reverse complement strand
AGTTTAAATTAGCAGCATAAACCTGTGTGGTAAATTTCAACCACACAGGTCGAAAGATTTCGGTAAGATTGCCGATGAAATATTCAAATTGATAAAAGACAATTTTGATTATCATGCCTTTTCATCAGTAATTACGCTTACAGAAGTCCTTACACAACCTTTGAGGAAATCAAAGAGAGATATAGTTGAGAAATATCGACAATTCCTTCTAAATTCGAGTAACTTTATTGTCTATTCCGTAGACCCAATAATTGCAGAAAAAGCAGCGGAATTAAGAGCACAATATGGAATAAAGACACCTGATGCTATACAATTTGCGATAGGAATAGAAAAGCCGAGGATTGGATAGGTTGTATATAAAAGTTGTATAAAAGACGAGGGACAGATGAGGGTCATTATTTCGGCAACACATAGAAGCTCAGGAAAAACCACAATAACCATAGGTTTATGTGCTGCCCTGGCACAAAAAGGGCTTAAGATTCAGCCATTTAAGAAGGGGCCTGATTATATTGACCCTATGTGGCTTGGTTATGCAGCAGGAAGGGATTGCCATAATCTGGATATCTTGATGATGGGTGAGGATGAAACCTTTGATGCCTTTCAATCAGCAGCAAATGGTGCTGATTTAAGCATTATTGAGGGGAATAAGGGGTTTTATGATGGGTTGGATATCGATGGAAGGGATAGCACCTGCCATTTAGCCCGTCTGTTAAAGTCTCCGGTAATCTTGATTGTTGATGTTAGGGGTATGACTCGCGGCATTGCCCCCCTTCTACTAGGTTACCAGCAGTTTGAGCCGGATAATATGATTCGTGGTGTAATCTTGAATATGGTAGCATCCTCAAGGCATGAGGAAAAACTAAGGACAGCTATCGAACGCTATTGCGGGCTGGAGGTTGTTGGGGCATTGCCAGCCATAAAAAACATTGAGATTGAGCAAAGACATCTGGGGTTAATCCCAATAAGGGAAAACTATCAGCTGGCAGCTATTATTGATGGTATTGCAAGGACAATAAAGGAGTATGTCAATCTGGAGCGGGTAGTAGATATTGCCAACCTTGCTCTTGCACTGCCAGAGGTAAAGGTAAAAATGTCTCCGATTTTGCCTCCAAGTATTCGATTGGGTGTGGCAAGGGATCAAGCTTTTACCTTTTACTATCCTGAAAATCTGGATGCCCTTTGTCGGGCTGGTGCTGAAATTATACCGTTTAATACCTTAACAGATGAGCACTTGCCTGCTGTAGATGCTCTGTACTTTGGCGGCGGCTTTCCAGAGATGTTTTTGGGGGACCTGGCTCAAAACAGATCATTATTGGCTGATATTCGTGTTGCCATAGAAAAAGGACTGCCAGTATATGCTGAATGCGGTGGATTGATGTATCTGTCACAGGGTATTGCCTATAATGGTATTAGCAGAGAGATGGTTGGCGTGCTTCCTTGTGATATTGAGGTCTTTGCCAAACCGCAGGGTCATGGCTATGTGACCATAGAGGAGACAGGTAATGCCCCATGGTCTTGCTTTGATGGACAGGGTAGGGGACATGAGTTTCATTATTCCCGGGTTGTTAATCCACAAGGCTTGACCTTTGCCTATAATATTGTTCGAGGCAAGGGTGTGGATGGAAGATATGATGGTATTGTTTATAAAAATGTAATCGCAAGCTATGTCCATTTGCACAGCGTTGGTTTTCCCCAATGGGCACCACGACTTGTGGATTTTGTAAGGCACGGAAAATAATGTGGTGAGCACCTTCACGTGCCTTATTCCTGGCGAACTTTGCGGTCTTTGCGAGAAATATTAAAAAAGGAGATTAGGATGAACAATAAATTCAAGGCATCACCAGAATTTAGCAACAAGGCACACATCAAGGATATGGAAACGTATAAGACCATGTATAAGGAATCCATTACCAATCCAGAAGGGTTCTGGTCAAGGATGGCAGAAAATCTTACATGGTATAAGAAATGGGATAAGGTATATGAAGGTGGTTTTGATGAGAAAAATTTTCCATGTTTTTCATGGTTTAAGGGCGGGAAACTGAATGTCTCTTATAATTGTCTGGACAGACACTTGAATACCTGGCGAAAGAATAAGGCGGCTATTATCTGGGAAGGCGAGAATGGCGAAACCAGGACATATACCTATCAGCAGCTTCACCGACAGGTTTGTCTTTTTGCTAATTTGTTGAAGAAATATGGGATACAAAAGGGTGACCGGGTTGTCTTTTATATGCCCATGCTGCCAGAGCTTAGCATAGGGATGCTTGCCTGTGCAAGGATTGGAGCGATTCATAGTGTTGTTTTTGGAGGTTTTAGTGCTCAATCTTTAAGAGAAAGGCTTAACGATTGTCAAGCAAAGTTATTAGTAACAGTAGACGGCGGTTTTAGAGCTGGTAAGGTGCTTGCCTTAAAGCAGCATGTGGATGAGGCATTGGAAGGGTGTTTGAGTGTGGAAACATGCCTTGTTTTTAAGAGAACAAATATGCCTGTAAGCATGAAGGATGGAAGGGATTACTTTGGCGATGATGGGTTAAAGGATAAGGACTTATCCCTTGAGTGTGAGCCAGAAGAAATGGATGCTGAGGATCCGTTATTTATTCTTTACACCAGCGGCAGCACCGGGAAACCAAAGGGGCTACTTCATACAACCGCTGGCTACCTTGTATTTGTATCTGAATCCTTCAAGTATATCTTTGACTATCATGATGAGGATACATACTGGTGTACAGCTGATATTGGCTGGATTACCGGACACAGCTACATTGTTTACGGACCATTGGCAAATGGGGCAACAACCCTGATGTTTGAGGGTGTGCCAACCTATCCGCATCCAGACAGGTTCTGGGAGATTGTGGAGAAATACAAGGTAAACATTTTTTATACTGCACCAACAGCCATCCGGGCACTTGCTCGTGAGGGCGATGAATGGGTCAAGGGAAGGGATCTGTCCTCATTAAGGCTTTTGGGCACAGTGGGTGAGCCAATCAACCCTGATGCATGGCTCTGGTATCATCGGATGATAGGTGAGGGGAGGTGTCCTATTGTTGATACCTGGTGGCAGACAGAAACCGGTGGAATTCTTATCACACCCTTACCAGGGGCATTTGAGCTTAAACCAGGCTCAGCCTCCAGACCATTCTTTGGGATTGAACCAGCAATACTTGATGATGAGGGCAAGGATGTTGGGGCTAATGTGAATGGGAAACTGGTGATTAAAAAACCATGGCCAGGGTTGGCAAGAACCATTTACGGTGACCATGACCGTTTTGTTGAGGTCTATCTCTCCAGATATCCCGGCAAATATCTTACTGGAGATGGTGCAAGGATAGATGAGGATGGAGATTTCTGGCTTCTGGGACGGGTTGATGATGTTATTAATGTTTCCGGTCATCGGCTTGGAACTGCTGAGGTAGAAAGTGCCCTGGTCAGCCATTCTACTGTGGCTGAATCAGCAGTTGTCGGCTTTCCGCATGAGATAAAAGGGGAGGGGATATACGCCTTTGTTACCCTGAATGCTGGGGTAGAAAAGGATGATGGCTTAAAACAGGAATTAATAAAGCATGTGGCAAAAGAGATAGGACCCATTGCCAAGCCAGATAAACTTCAGTTTTCAGACGGGCTTCCAAAAACCAGAAGCGGCAAGATAATGCGGCGAATCTTACGGAAGATAGCAGCTGGACAAACAGAGGATATTGGGGATACAACTACACTGGCTGACCCGAGTATTGTTGAGAAATTGGTTAAGGAAAGGGAGATGTGCTAAAATAGCTGCAAGCATACTGAATACAGAAGTAGGGAAGTTCAAAAGCTCTAAAGTTTAGAAGTTCTGAACTTTAGTTAAAGGCGAAAGTTGTACAGTGGCACAGACATCCCTGTCTGTGAAGAGGGAGCCCCTCTGGCGGAGGGAGCCATTCTGGCAGAGGCAGCCCCGGTGCAGGTGCACTGATGACTGGTGCACTGGTGGTAGCCAGCCC